>NZ_JBFAVD010000008.1:0-269161 GCF_040679615.1 Streptomyces sp. NPDC052225
GAGTTCTCGCAGTGGGACCCGCGCCGCCAGCGCCCCGAACTGTGGCAGCTCTACAACGGCCGCCACGCGCCCGGCGAGCACGTCCGCGTCTTCCCGCTGTCCAACTGGACCGAGCTGGACGTGTGGCAGTACATCGCCCGCGAGAACATCGACCTGCCCGGGATCTACTTCGCCCATCGGCGCGAGGTGTTCGACCGCGGCGGCATGTGGCTGACGGCGGGCGCGTGGGGCGGTCCGAAGGAGGGCGAGACGGTGGAGAAGCGCCAGGTTCGCTACCGCACCGTGGGCGACATGTCCTGCACCGGTGCCGTCGACTCCGGCGCCGAGACGCTGGAGCAGGTCATCGCCGAGATCGCCGCGTCCCGGCTCACCGAGCGCGGTGCCACGCGCGCCGACGACAAGATGTCGGAGGCGGCGATGGAAGACCGCAAGCGCGAAGGGTACTTCTAGAGATGTCCGCTTCTGTTTCTGTTTCCGGTGTCCCCGGCGCCGCCGGGGCCGGCACGCTGCGCCTCGCCACGGCCGGGTCGGTCGACGACGGCAAGTCCACGCTCGTGGGCCGCCTCCTGCACGACTCCAAGTCGGTCCTCGCCGATCAGCTGGAGGCGATCTCCCGTACGGGTACGCCGGACCTGGCGCTGCTCACGGACGGGCTGCGGGCCGAGCGCGAGCAGGGCATCACGATCGACGTCGCCTACCGCTACTTCGCGACCCCGCGCCGCCGCTTCATCCTGGCGGACACCCCGGGCCACGTGCAGTACACCCGGAACATGGTCACGGGCGCGTCCACGGCGGAGCTGACGATCATCCTGGTGGACGCCAGGAACGGGGTCGTCGACCAGACGCGGCGGCACGCGGCCGTCGCGGCGATGCTGCGGGTCCCGCACGTCGTGCTCGCGGTGAACAAGATGGACCTCGTCGGGTACGAGGAGAGCGTCTTCGCGCGGATCACCGCAGGATTCACCTCGTACGCACGGGAGTTGGGCGTTCCGGCCGTCACCGCGATCCCGATCTCGGCACTCGTCGGTGACAACGTGGTCGAGCCGTCCGCCACCATGGACTGGTACGGCGGCCCGACCGTCCTGGAACACCTGGAGACCGTGCCGGTGACCGCCGAGTCCCCCGACGCACCGGCTCGCTTCCCCGTCCAGTACGTCATCCGGCACGGTGAATCCCGTCACTACGCGGGCCAGTTGGTCTCCGGCACGCTGCGGGTCGGCGACGCCGTGACCGTCCACCCGTCGGGCCGTACGACGACGATCGCGGCCCTCGACGTCCTCGGCACCCGGGTCGACGAGGCCCACGCCGGGGCCTCGCTCACGGTGCGGCTCGCCGATGAACTGGACGTGGCCCGGGGGGACTTGATCGCTCCGGTGGACGGGCGGGCGCCGGCTGTGACGCAGGACGTGACGGCGGCGGTGTGCCATCTGGCGGATCAGCCGTTGGTCGTGGGCCGGCGGGTTCTTGTGCGGCACACGACGCGGACGGTTGCGGCGGTTGTCCGGTCGCTCGGGGCGGTGGATGCTCTGGGTGCGAATGACCTCGGGCGGGTTGTGCTGCGCACGGCCGAGCCGGTTGTCGTCGACGATTATGCGGTGATTCGGCGGACCGGGGCGTTCTTGGTTGTCGACCCGGTGGATGGGACGACGTTGACCGCGGGGATGACGGTGCTGCGGGGGTAGTTCGTCGCTGGGTGCGGGCCGGTGGGGGCTGGTCGCGCAGTTCCCCGCGCCCCTGAGATGCGCACCTTCGGTGCGGCATCTCATCGGGCGCGTACGCGTCGGGGAAATGCGGCGCGCAGCGCCTGCATTTCAGGGGCGCGGGGAACTGCGCGACCAGCCACGACGGCGCCGCAGCCGCGACCTCACGCTCAACCCGGCAGGACCAGGCGGGGCCGGGGCGCGTCCAGGCGGCCCGTCTGGGGGCGTCGGCTCCCCGCCAGGTACGGCTCGGGCCAGACCACCCCCGGCCCCGTATACCCCTGCTCCGCGGCAGCGTGCAACGTCCAGTTCGGGTCGTACAGGTGCGGCCGGGCCAACGCGCACAGATCCGTACGCCCGGCCAGCACCAGCGAGTTGACGTCGTCCCACGACGAGATCGCCCCGACCGAGATCACCGGTACCCCGGCCTCGCCCCGGATCCGGTCCGCGTACGGCACCTGGTAGGAGCGCCCGTACGCGGGCCGCTCCTCCGCGACGACCTGCCCGGTCGACACATCGATCGCATCGGCGCCGTGCGCGGCGAAGGCGCGCGCGATCGCCACGGCGTCGTCGGCACTGGTGCCGCCCTCCGCCCAGTCCGTCGCCGAGATCCGTACGGTCATCGGCCGGTCATCGGGCCACACCCCGCGCACCGCGTCGAAGACCTCCAGCGGGAATCGCAGCCGGCCCTCCAGGGAACCTCCGTACGCGTCCGTGCGGCGGTTCGTCAGCGGCGACAGGAAGCCGGAGAGCAGGTAGCCGTGCGCGCAGTGCAGCTCCAGGAGGTCGAACCCGGCCCGTGCCGCGCGCCACGCCGCCGACGTGAACTCCTCGCGGATCTCCTCCAGTTGAGCGGCCGTCAGTTCGGCAGGTGTCTGGCTGACGCCCGGCTTGTACGGGATCGGGGACGCGGCGACGAGAGGCCAGTTGTCGTCGGGGTCGGGCAGCGGTTCGTCGATGCCCTCCCACATGAGCTTCGTCGAGCCCTTGCGGCCGGAGTGCCCGAGCTGCACGCCGATCGCGGTGCCGGGCGCGCGGGTGTGCACGAACTCGACGATCCGGCGCCAGGCGGCGGCCTGTTCGGGGGTGTAGAGCCCGGCGCAGCCGGGGGTGATGCGGCCCCGCGGGCTGACACACACCATCTCGGTCATCACCAGGCCCGCACCCCCGAGCGCCCGCGCGCCCAGGTGGACGAGGTGGAAGTCGCCGGGCACGCCGTCCACCGCCGAGTACATGTCCATCGGCGAGACGACGACCCGGTTGCGCAGCCGCAGACCGCGCAGTGCGAACGGCGTGAACATCGGCGGCGTACCTTCCGGGCAGCCGAACTCCCGCTCCACCGACTCCGTGAACCGGGCGTCGCGCAGCCGCAGGTTGTCGTGCGTGACGCGGCGCGAGCGGGTGAGAAGGTTGAAGGCGAACTGGCGCGGCGGCTGGTCCAGGTAGCGGCCCAGCTCCTCGAACCACTCCAGGCTGGCCCGCGCGGCGCGCTGCGTGGAGGCGACGACGGGGCGGCGTTCGGCCTCGTACGCCTTCAACGCTGCGCCGGTCGTGGGGTGTTCGTGCAGGCACGCGGCGAGCGCGAGGGCGTCCTCGACGGCGAGCTTGGTGCCGGAGCCGATGGAGAAGTGCGCGGTGTGCGCCGCGTCACCGATGAGCACGCAATTGCCGTGCGACCAGCGGTCGTTGACGACGGTGCGGAACGTCACCCAGGAGGAGTTGTTGGACTTCAGGCCGCGTCCGCCGAGCGCGTCGGAGAAGACCTTCGCGCTGCGCTCGACCGATTCGCGTACGTCCATCTCGTCGAAGCCCGCCGCCCGCCACACCTCGTCGCGCATCTCGATGATGACGGTCGACTCGTGGTCGCTGTACGGGTAGCCGTGCATCTGCATCACGCCGTGCTCGGTCTCGGCGATCTCGAAGCGGAACGCGTCGAAGGCGAAGTCGGCGGCGAGCCAGATGTAGCGGTTGCGGTGCTCCTCGATGTGCGGGCGGAAGGCGTCGGCGTACGTCTCACGCGTGCGGCTGCGCACCCCGTCGGCGGCGATCACGAGGTCGTACGCCGCCGAGAGCTCGGCCGCGGGCGGCGCCTCGGTGCGAAAGCGCAGGTCGACGCCGAGCTGGCGGCAGCGGCCCTGCAGTATCTCCAGGAGGCGGCGCCGGCCGAGCGCCGCGAAGCCGTGGCCGCCCGAGGTGTGCCGGGCGCCGCGGTGCACGATGTCGATGTCGTCCCAGCGCACGAACTCGTCGCGCAGCGACGCGTAGACGACGGGGTCGGCGTGCTCGATGCCGCCGAGGGTCTCGTCGGACAGGACGACGCCGAAGCCGAACGTGTCGTGCGGGGCGTTGCGCTCCCAGACAGTGATCTCGCGCGCGGGGTCGAGGCGCTTGAGGAGCGCCGCCGCGTACAGGCCGCCGGGGCCGCCGCCGACGACGGCGATCTTCCGCGCCTTGGTCAGGGTCATCGGGTGCTCACCGCCCCTGCCACTTGGGCGGTCGCTTCTCGGTGAAGGCCGCGTGGAACTCGCGGTAGTCCTCGCCGTTCATGAGCAGCGCCTGGGTCGCGGCGTCCATCTCGACCGCCGCGGCGAGCGGCATGTCGAGTTCGGCGGTGAGCAGCGCCTTCGTCTGCGCGTACGCGAGGGCCGGGCCCTCGGCGAGGCGGTGGGCGAGGGCGAGGGCGGCCTCGTCGGCGCGGCCCTCGTCGGTCAACTCGCTGAGCAGGCCGATCCGCTCGGCCTCGGGTGCGCGCACGGGCTCGCCGAGCATGAGGAGCCGGGTGGCGTGGCCGAGGCCGACGACGCGCGGCAGGAGGTACGCGGCACCCATGTCGCCGCCGGAGAGGCCGACCTTGGTGAACAGGAACGCGAACCGGGCGCTCGGGTCCGCGACGCGGAAGTCGGCGGCGAGCGCGAGCACGGCGCCCGCCCCGGCGGCGACCCCGTGCACGGCGGCGATCACCGGGAACGGGGCCTCGCGCACGGCCCGTACGACCTGTCCGGTCATCCGGTTGAAGTCGAGGAGCTGGGCGGTGTCCATGGCGAGGGTGGCGCCGATGATCTCGTCGACGTCGCCGCCGGAGCAGAAGCCGCGCCCCTGCCCGGTGAGGACGAGGGCGCGGACGGACTTCTCGCGGGCCAGCTCGGCGAGCAGGTCGCGCAGGTCGGCGTAGGCGCCGAAGGTGAGGGCGTTGAGCTTCTCGGGCCGGGCGAGCGTGACGGTCGCGACGCCGTGCGCGTCCACGGCGTACGTCAGGTGGCGCCAGGTCTCGGTGCGGGGGGCGGAGCCGGTGAAGGGACTCATGCGGATGCCTCCGGCGGACGGCGGGGCGGTGCGGAGCGGGATGGATTGGGATGGAGCGGGATGGAGCGCGGGCGAGTGACTCTCTCGCGAAGGTATCACCGCATCGTGACTGCCGTCACGAGTACGCGATACAGCGGTACGCACTACGTCCGTACGCGATACGTCCTGGGCGACATAGGTCCAGAAAGGGACGGACGTCCCGACAGAGCCCGCCGGGAGCCCCTATCGCACCCGCCGTACCATTCCTAAGGTTGAAAGCAGGACCGCCACCCCCAGCGGCCCGCCTGCCAGCCCGTCCCCGAGCCCCCCTCCGAGGACCCCGCCTTGCCCCCACCTCCGACGCCCACCTCGTGGCGCATCGCCCTGCCGCACACGGCTGCCGCCGTGCCGGTCGCGCGCGCCCTCGTCCGGACCGCCCTGACCGAGATCGACTCACCGGCGGCCGACATGGACACCGCCGAGCTGCTCACGGCCGAGCTGGTGGCGAACGCGGTGGAGCACACGACGGGCGACGCGCCGATCGAGCTGGTCGTGGAGCTGCTGGAGTCGGGCTGTCAGGTCGAGGTGCACGACCCGGACCCGGCGCCGCCCGCGGACCTCACCAATCCGGACGACGCCGAGGAACCCGACCCCTGGCAGGAGCACGGCCGCGGCCTGCTCCTCATCCGCACGCTGTCCTCCTCGTGCGGGCACCGCCCCACCGACTCCGGCAAGGCGGTCTGGTTCACCCTTCCCGCGGTGCCGAAGCAGCGCCCGCCGTCGGAGGCGTGAGAGCGCCGAGCCGCGAGTTCCGGCGCCCGTAGAACGCGTAGACGAGCGCGCCCACCACGACGAACACCACGAACTGCACCCACGTCGTCCAGCCCGTGCCCCAGATCAGATAGAGGCACATCGCGACGCCCAGGACCGGGCTGAGCGGATAGAGCGGCACCCGGAACGAGCGCTTCAGCCCGGGGTGCGAGCGGCGCAGGGCGACGACCGCGACGTTGACGACGGCCATGGTCGCGAGCGTGCCGATGGTGGTCAGGTTGACCACGACGTCCAGTGACGAGAAGGCCGCCGGGATCGCGAAGACGGCCGCGACGATCCAGGTGTTGGCGGCGGGCGTCGACGTCTTCGGGGAGACCCGCTCGAAGACCCGCGGGATCAGACCGTCGCGGGACATCGACATCAGGATGCGTGTCTGCCCGTACATCACCGCGAGCACGACGGACGCGATGGCGACGACCGCGCCGAACGCGATGATGCCGCCGCCGACGTCCGAGCCGGTGACCTGGTCGACGACCAGGGAGAGCGCGGCGGGCTTGTCGCCGACCTCGTCGGCGCCGAGCGCTCCGATGGCCGCGACCGCGACGGCGCAGTACAGCAGCGTGACGATGCCGATGCAGATCATGATCGCGATCGGGATGTTCCGCCGCGGGTTCTTGACCTCCTCGCCGGCCGTGGTGATCGCGTCGAAGCCGATGTACGAGAAGAAGGCGAGCGAGGCGCCCGAGGTGATGCCGCCGACGCCCTCGGCCATGAACGGCGTCAGGTTGCCGGCCTCGAAGGCGCTGAAGCCGATGGCGCAGAACGCGACCAGGATGCCGATCTTGAGGACGGCCATGGCGGCGGTGGCCCGCGCGCTCTCGCGGATGCCGCGCACGAGCAGGGTGGCGGCCATCAGGATCACGATGACGGCGGGCAGGTTGATCACGCCGCCGTCACCGGGCCCGGCGGACAGCGAGGCGGGGATCTGCCATCCGAAGAGGCTGTCGAGCAGCTCGTTCAGATACTGGCTCCAGCCGACCGCCACGGCGGAGACCGAGACGCCGTACTCCAGGAGCAGGCACCAGCCGACCAGGAACGCGATGCGCTCGCCGAGGGTCGCGTAGGCGAAGGAGTACGAGGATCCGGAGACCGGGATCGCGCCGCCCAGCTCGGCGAACGAGAACGCCGTGAAGATGCAGGTGACCGCGGCGAGCACGAAGGAGACGATGACGGCGGGCCCGGCCTCGGCGACCGTGTCGGACAGGCCGACGAAGATGCCGGTGCCGACGATCGCGCCGACGCCGAAGCACACGAGCTGGAAGAGCCCCATCGTGCGCTTGAGCCCGTGCCCCTCCAGGTCGGCGCCGGACTCGGCGATGAGCGACTCGGGGGACTTGATGCGCAGCCCTGTGGGGGTGGGCGACATGCGGTGGTGCTCTTTTCTTGTGGTGCGGGAGTGCGGCGGGGTGTGCCGCATGCCGGTGGGGCCGGAGAAGGTGTTCCGGCCCCACCAGTTTGAACAGTTATGGGCGACTTGCGCCGCTTATCACAGCTATCGGCCGAGCGTGGCGACCATGATCGCCTTGATGGTGTGCATCCGGTTCTCGGCCTCGTCGAACACTACCGAGTGCTCCGACTCGAAGACCTCGTCGGTCACTTCGAGGGACTCCAGACCGTACTTCTCGTGGATCTCGCGGCCGACCTTGGTGCCGAGGTCGTGGAAGGCGGGCAGGCAGTGCAGGAACTTCACGTCCGCGTTCCCCGTCGCGCGCAGGACGTCCATCGTGACGGCGTACGGCGCGAGCGCCTTGATCCGCTCGTCCCAGATCTCCTCCGGCTCGCCCATCGAGACCCAGACGTCGGTGACGACGAAATCGGCGCCCGCGACGCCCTCCTCGACGGACTCGGTGAGCGTGATGCGCGCGCCGCCGGCGGCGGCCAGCTCACGGGCCTGCGCCACGACCGCATCGGCCGGCCAGTAGGACTTGGGCGCGACGATCCGTACGTCCATGCCGAGCAGCGCGCCGGTCACCAGGTACGAGTTCCCCATGTTGAACCGGGCGTCCCCCAGGTAGGCGAAGGAGATCTCGGTCAGCGGCTTGGCGCTGTGCTCGGTCATGGTGAGCACGTCGGCCAGCATCTGGGTGGGGTGCCAGTCGTCGGTGAGGCCGTTGTAGACCGGCACGCCCGCGTACGCGGCGAGCGTCTCGACGGTCTCCTGGGCATCGCCCCGGAACTCGATCGCGTCGAACATCCGGCCGAGGACGCGGGCCGTGTCCTTGCTCGACTCCTTCTTGCCGATGTGCGAACCGGCCGGGTCGATGTACGTCGTCGAGGCGCCCTGGTCGGCGGCGGCGACCTCGAAGGAGCAGCGCGTCCGCGTCGAGGACTTCTCGAAGATCAGCGCGATGTTCTTCCCCTTGAGCCGCTGCTGCTCGGTCCCCGCCTTCTTGGCGGCCTTCAGCTCGGCGGCCAGCGCGACCAGGCCTCGGAACTCCTCGGCGGTGAAGTCCACCTCCTTGAGGAAGTGGCGGCCGGCGAGGTCGGGGCGGGCGGTGGTCGCCATGGGGCGCTCCTGGATGCAGCTAGGGGACGGGAACAGCGGTGCGAACAACGGGACGATGGAAGTCTATACGACGCCTCACATTTATATACAGATGGTCCCTGTACGGGGTCCCTCTACGAGGCCGCTACGGGACCCTGTACGGGGTCGCGCTCGACCGGGCAGCTCATGCAGCGCGGGCCGCCCCGGCCGCGGCCCAGTTCGCTGCCCGGGATCTCGATGACCTCGATGCCCTGCTTGCGCAGATAGGTGTTGGTGGTGGCGTTCCGCTCGTACGCGACGACGACGCCGGGCTCGACGGCCAGGACGTTGCACCCGTCGTCCCACTGCTCGCGCTCGGCGGCGTGCACGTCCTGTGTGGCGGTCAGGACCCGGATCTCGCTGAGGCCGAGCGCGGCGGCGATCGCGCGGTGCATGTGCTCCGGCGGGTGGTCGGTGACCTTCAACTCCCGCGGCGACGAGCCCGGTTCGATGGTGTACGAGCGGAGCATGCCGAGCCCCGCGTACTGCGTGAACGTGTCTCCGTCGACCATCGTCATCACGGTGTCCAGGTGCATGAAGGCCCGCCGCTTCGGCATGTCGAGCGCGACGATGGTGCGGGCCGAACCGGCCGCGAACAGCTTGTGCGCGAGCATCTCGACGGCCTGCGGGGTGGTGCGCTCGCTCATGCCGATGAGGACGGCGCCCTGCCCGATCACGAGGACGTCGCCGCCCTCGATGGTCGAGGGGTAGTCGGCCTGCCCCTCCGACCAGACGTGGAAGGACTCGTCTCGGAAGAGCGGATGGTGCCGGTAGATCGCCTCGAAGTGGACGGTCTCGCGCTGGCGGGCGGGCAGCCGCATCGCATTGATGGAGACGCCGTCGTAGATCCAGGCCGAGGTGTCGCGGGTGAAGAGGTGGTTGGGCAGCGGGCCGAGCAGGAAGTCGTCGAGCTCCATCGCGTGGAACCGCACGGAGGTCGGCTCCGGGTGCGCGTCCAGGAACTCCCGCTTGGTCATGCCGCCGATCAGCGCCGCCGCGAGGTCCTCGGAGGGCAGCGTCTCGAAGGCGGCCCGCAGCGGGCCCGTGGCCAGCGGCCCGTACTCCTTCTCGTCGAAGACGCGGTCCAGGACGAGGGAGCGGGCGGCGTCCACGCCGAGCGTCTCGGTGAGCAGGTCGCCGAAGAGGTGCACGGTCACGCCCCGGTCGCGCAGCACGTCGGCGAACCCGTCGTGCTCCTGCCGCGCCCGGCGCACCCACAGCACGTCGTCGAAGAGCAACTGGTCCTTGTTGCTGGGCGTGAGCCGCTTCAGCTCCAGATCGGGCCGGTGCAGGATGACGCGGCGCAGCCGCCCGGCTTCGGAGTCGACGTGGAATGCCATGCCTTCATCCTCACCGCTGGACCGCGCGTTCACCCCTCAGAGCGCGGCTTCCTCGGGCCTGGCGAGGAGGCGGCGGGCCGCCCGGCCGGGGTTCAGGGTCGCGCGAGCCACGATCCAGCCCGCGAGGGCGTGCGGGTCGCCGGGGGCCGCGGCCAGTTCGTCGGTGAAGCGGGCGAGGGCGCCGGCCGGATCGCCCGCGGCGAGGTGCTCGTCGCCGGTGCGCGGCGCGGCGGGGCGGACGGCGAGGGCGTGGGTGCGGACGTCGGGCCAGGAGGCGCCCGGCGTCCGCAGCCGCGGCACGGGACCGGGGACGACATTGCGCAGCCGCCACTCGGTGCGGTGCAGGGCCGCCGCGGTGCGGGCCCGGGCCAGGGCGTCGGCGCGGACCGGCACGCGCAGCCAGCCGTCCAGGGAGTGCGCGAGCCCCTCGACGAGGCGGCGGCCCGGCGCGGTGAGCCCGCCCTCGGTCAGCAGGGTGCGCACCACGAGCCTGCTCTGGAGCCGGCGCAGGGCGAAGTGGTACGCGGCGGTCTCGCCGTGCGCCGGGTCGTCGAGCAGGCCGTGCCAGAACCCGGTGACGCCGGTGAACGCGTACGCGCCGTGCAGCAGCCCCGTGCGGTGGCGGGGGTCGGCGCGCCACGGCGCGTAGTACCGCTCGGCGCGGTCGTCGTCCAGGAGCGGAAGGAGGTGGAGGAGTGCGCCGAGTTTGCTGTGCTGGAACTCGTGCACGAGGGTCTCGGCGAGCGCGAGCGCGCTGCCCGGCCGGGCGATGACCATGGCGCCGAAGGAATCGCCGCTGGAGGCGGAGACCCGGACGTCCGGCGGGGCGGGCGGCATGACGCCGGTGCGCCCCCACGGCACGACGGCCCGGATGACGGCGGGGTCGAGGCGGACGGGACCCCGGAGCCGCGCGAGGATTCCGGCGGCCTCTTCGAAGAGGTCCTGCCAGGCCGCCGCCTCCTCCGGGTCGAGCCGGGCGGCCGGCACGGGTTCGTCGAGGTCGCGGTAGGGGTGGAGGTCGTCGAGCGGGATCCGGGCGGCGCCGGCCCGCAGGATGCGCAGCGGGGTCCAGTCCGGGGCGGTGGCGCCAAGGTCGAAACCGACGGCGGGCCCGCCGTCGGGGGACGCCAGGGTGAACGTGCCGTCGCCCGCCGTGCGCAGCCGCCCCACGCTCAACCCGCTCGCGGCGCCCGGGAGTCGGGCCGTGCCGAGACCGGGCAGATGGACCGTCCCGTCGTCGAGCGGCACAAGGATGTCGAGGTCCGTGCCGGCGTGCAGGGCGGCGGACGCGGCCAGCGCGCCGAGGTGGCCGGCCTCGGCCCACAGGGGCGGCCCCGGGGCGGTGCCGTGCGCGCGGCGCAGCAGATGGGCGAGCCAGCCGCCGGTCTGCGGTGCGAGCAGCAGCCGCTCGACGGCCTCGGGGGCGCGCCCGGCCGCCCGCCGCACCTGGCGCCAGGTCTCGGCCGGCGGGGTGAGCGGGGTGGGCAGCGCGTCGAGGCGGTCGAGCGCGGTGCGCAGCAGGAGCAGTCTGCGGTGGCGCTCCCCGCGTTCGAGGAAGGCGACCGCCTGCGGGGAGCCGCCGCCGGTGGCGAGTTCGGCGAAGAGCGCGCCGGGCACGCTCAGCCGGGGCGGCACCTGCTCGCTGGTCATGGCCGGGTCCTCCGGTCGGTCGGCGGGGTGAGCGGTGTCGTCAGCACGTGCCGTACGGCTACTCCGCTCTGCCGGGTTCGCCACCGCCGCGCATGCTGCCGCGTGGGCGGAGCACTTCTTCGAGGATGCGGGCGGTCGCGGGGAGCGGCGAGAGGCCCTCGACGTCGGTCAGCGGGACCAGGGTCAGGTCGGGCAGGTCCGACTCCCAGTCGGGGGCGGCGGCCGGGTGGGCCGGATCGACCGGGTGGGACGGGGCGGCTCGCTCCGCGCGTAGCGACTGGTCCAAGATCCGTTCCCCTCCTCGCACGGTGGCACTCGATGCCCCCGCGTCCTTCCATCATGACGAACCGGGCCCGCATGGGAAACCCGTACGATCACGCCACACGATCAGCGGCGTCCGCCCATCGCCTCCCCATTTCCGCCCAACTCACGCAACGCGGAGGTGAGTTCGGCCGCCCGGTCGGGGTCGTCGTCGAGGACGAGCACGGCGCCGAGCAACTCCTGGAGGGCGTCGGCGCCGCGCCGGGCGAGAGCGGTGAGGATGCCGACGACGTCGGTGCGGCCGCGGGGGTGCCGGGGCACCATCGCGCTGAGCCGCGGGCTCAACGCGCCGACCACGGCCTGCCGTTCGGCAGGGTCCGCCATCAGGGGATAGGCGACGAGCGCGTCCACCGCACGCTGCAACGCGGCGACGGGCGGCGGCGCTCCCGGCGGCACGGCCCGCCCCTCCCGCGGCAGGATCTCGGTGCGCTCGGGGCTCTGCATCCGGACCTCCGGGCGCTGCGCGGTGCGCCCGGAGGCGCGCAGCGCGGCGACCTTCTCCCGCACCGCGGGGAACAGCTCCTCCGGGTCGGGCAGCCCCGGCAGCACGTCCGCGCGCTCACGCAGCAGGCCGAGGAGAACGTCCGAGAAGAGACCCGTGGCGCGGACCGGGTCGTTGGCCGCGGCACGGCCCGCCCCCGCGGCGCGCAGCAGGATCTGCCGGTGGCCGAGGGTCCGGTCACCGGCCGGCAGCGCGTCGGGCGGCAACGGGCCCCGGAACCCCAGGCGTTCCTCGAACGACTCGCAGGCGTCGACGATCCACAGCTGGTCGGCGAAGCCGGGCACGGCGTCGCTCGCGTAGCGGGTCAGCGCGGACTCCAGGTCGACGGCCACCTTGTCGGCGGTCGTGGCGTCCGCGCAGAACAGCCGCGTGTGCCCGGCCCGGTCGAGGACGCCGTGCCCGCCCCACCACACCCACAGCACGTCACCGGGGCGCGCGGGCAGATCCCGTACGAGGGCACGGCGCAGCGTCGCGTGGTCGGCGTAGGCGTACGGAACCTGCGGCACGTACGGCGCCAACGGGGCCAGGAACAGGTGCAGTTGAGGTGCGGGCACGCCTGCCGCGCGGAGCAGGCCGTGGAAGGCGACGGCGTCGCGGGCCGGTCCCGGAAGGTTCCAGGAGGGACCCGCCTCGTACGTCTCGATGCCGACGACGAGGGCGTGCACCCGCGCCGGATCGACGGGTCCGGCGGTCACTTCAGCCACTCCGCGATGTGCCGGTACGTGGCCGGGTTGGTCCAGTACGCGCTGTGCGCGGCGGGGAACGGCTGGCGGTTGTCGACGGCGATGTCGGTGACCCGGGCGGGGAAGAGGCCGCCGCCGAGATAGCCGAGCAGATCGCGCGGATCGTACAGATTCAGCCAGTCGGGCATGTGCGCGGGCAACGGCTCCGGGTGCGCGAGCGAGGGCAGGGACCCGGACTCGTACAGGAAAGGGCCCTGCGATCCGGCCGTGACCAGCAGGGCGACCTGGGGCAGCGGGGCCTCGATGAGGGTGTCGAGGGCGATGATGCCGCCGAGGCTGTGGCCGACGAGGGTGACGGGCGGTTCGAGTCCGGCGACGAGAGTGCGCAGGTCGGCGCGGAAGCCGGCACCCCTGCTGAGGTAGCGCAGCACGTCTCCGGCGGCCGGGTGCGCGGCCTCGGTGAGCGCGCGGCGGCGGCGCACGACGGCCCGGGACGCGGCGCTCCCCGCGAGGGCCAACAGGCGGCTGCGCAGCCCGCGTTCGGCGCCGGAGGGGGCCGCGCCGAGCTGTCCGGCGACGTGCTCGACGGCGGCGTCGCGGCGGTCGCCGTCGGGGACCAGCGGCGTGTCCGCGTCCAGGGCGTCGGCGAGGGCGCGGGCGACGACGGCGCGGGCGGCGAGCAGGGCGAGGTCGTCGGGGTCGAGGGCGTCGGCCGCGGCGGGGAGCAGCGGGTGTCCCGCGAGGCGCAGGGCCGCGGGGCCGATGCCGGGCAGCAGTCCGTCGCCGGGCGTCGCGGCGAGGGCGGTCAGCCGGTCCTGGAGGAGCTGCTCGGGCAGGGCGGCGTGCGGCGGGCGCTCCGCGGGGCCCTTCGACGAGGCCGCGGCCAGGGCGAGTTCGGCGTCGGGGTCGGCGTAGAGGACGGCCCAGGCGGCGGTGTCGTCCGGGGTTCCGTCCGGGTTTCCGTCCGGGGTTGCCTCCGATATCCCTTCCGGCGCCCCGAACGGACCCCGGGTCGCGCCGCCCGGCGCCGGCGGCAGGCTCACACCGCCCGCGGCGAGGGTCGCGCCGTGGGTGCCGCCCCAGTAGTGGGGCACGATCCGCAGGCCGCCGCGCAGCGCGGTGAGCTCCGCCGCGAAGCGTCCGGCGAGCGCGGAGAAGCCCGGCTCCCGTACGCCGGTGCCGTGAATGAAGACCACCGTCGACATGCGTCCCCCGTTCCCCTCGTCCCCCGTGAAGATCTCTCAACTTACCCAGACATGCGGCGAGTTGAACCTGAGACCGACGGCGGGGCGGGCGGTGGACACCGCCCGCCCCGCACGCTTTCGTGCGCCGGCCGCTACAGCGGCATCGGCGCCATGTCGCACTCGATACGCCGCCGCTGCCGGGCCGCGGTCAGCCACGGGTGGTCGGCGCGCACGACCCGCGTGAAGCCCTCCACCGCCTTGCGCTCCAGCTGGTCGGCCTCGGCGCCGCGGCCGAGACCTCGCAGGTCGAGGGCGAGGTTGGCGGTGCAGGAGAGGGTCAACGGGTGGTCCTCGCCTGCCACTTCGGCGAGCTTCGGCAGGTTCTGCTCGTCGATCTCGCGCGCCTTGTCGAAGTTGAGGCGCCCGTACTCGGTGCTCGCCCTGCCGAGCGTGACGGTGAGCGACAGGACGTGCCGGGGACCGACCGTGTCGGCGAGGCCGCGGGCCGCGTCCGAGTCGAGTTCCTCGGCCACGTCGAAGGCGCCGAGGGCCCGCATGGTGGCGGCCAGGTTGGCCTTGGTCAGCAGGGTGTGTGCGTGCCGTGCGCCGAGGCGCTGGGTGTAGCGGCGCACGGTCGACTCACCGAGCTCCCTCGAGCCCTCCAGATCACCACTGATACGCCGGTCGACCACGGCGTTGACGGCGGTGGCCAGCGTGTAGTTGTGGTCGGCCCCGTAGCGCTGCGTGAGGCGGCGCAGGATGTCCTCGGAGAGTTTGGCCGCCTCTTCCACGGCGCCGTCCCTGCGGCGGCACACCGCCAGGTCGTTGGCGGAGCGCAGCGTGAAGGGGTTGTCCTCGCCCAAGGCGCCGCGCTGCCTGCGGTAGACGTCCTCCCGGAAGTCGCGCGCTCCGGGGTAGTCACCGCTCTCCCGCATGTCGATGGCGAGAGCGCCCTGCGTGTTCAGGGTCAGTCCACTGGTCGGCCCGAACAGCAGGTCGCGCAGCCGTACGGTCTCCTCGTCGAGCGCCTTCGCCTCCTTGAACTCCCCGCACAGGCGCAGCGAGACACCCCAGCTGTGCATCGCGCGCAGCGTCATCGGGTCCTCGGGACCGAACAGGGTCCGGGACCGCTCGGCGGCCTCGGCGTCCAGCTCCCGGGCCTCCTGGAAGCGGCCCTGATAGCGCCGCGCGTCGGACAGCTCGACCATGGAGTCGATCAGGTCCTCCACGTCGACGTCGATGCGGCGGCAGACCTCGAGGGCCCGCTCGTTGAGCGGAATGGACTCCTCGACCTGGCTGACGACGCGCAGGCAGAAGGCGAGGATCTTGGACATCCGGATGACGTGGATGTTCTCCTCGCCGGACGACTCCAGCCACGCGCTCCACGCCTGGCGGGCGAGGTCCACGGCGGATTCGTGCGCCCCCCAGTAGTAGAGGAACATCACGGTGTCGTAGACGAGTTCGCGCGCCCAGGTGTCCGAGGAACGGACCGCTTCCGCCGTCAGGACGTGCGGAAGCAGCGCCTGGTAGGCGGGCCATTCACGGGACGACGCGTAGTGGCCCGGCTTGGCGGCCGACAGGAGCTGGTGCGCGGCGTCGCGCATGCGCTCCCGGTCGTCGGGGCCGAGCTTGGCGAGGAGCACGTTCTGGAGCAGTCGGTGCATCTGGAGGGTGTCGGCCCGCAGGTCCAGCTTCACCAGGGAGAACTGGTTGAGGTCGCGGATGGCGCGGCTCAGTTTGATGGACTCCCGCAGCAGCAGGTCCAGTTCGGGGGTGATGTCGATGCCGCGGCTGCCCCGGAACAGCGACAGCGGTACGGGTTCGGGCGCCATGCAGGCACAGATGTCGAGGAGCTGACGGGCGCCGGGGTTGTTCTCGGCGATCCGCTCGAGGGAGATGTCCCAGGCGGCGGCGACGGAGACCGGGTAGTCGGGCGCCGGGTCGAGTTCCAGGACCTCCGGGCTGCGGGCTTCGAGCAGGTCGAGGTAGTCCTCGACGAGCATGCCGGTGACGGCCCGCCAGGCGCCCGCCTGCTCGACGGCGAGCGGCAGGTCGCCGAGGGCTTCGGCGAGCCGGTCGGCGTCGTCGTAGGAGAGGTCGGGCGAGCGCTTCTGGAGGAGCTGGATCGACTCGTCGCGCTCGAAGACGTTCACCGGCAGGGGGCTCGCCACCCGCTCCCACTCGCGGTTGCGGGAGGTGACGATGATCTTCCCCGGGCCGTTGGTGGGGAAGTAGTTGCGGACCACGTCGATGTTCTCGGCGTTGTCGAAGACCAGCAGCCAGTTGTCGTACGGGGCTCCGGTGCGCAGCGCTTCGAGGACGGCCGGCACGGCGGTGTTGGCGGCCGGTGCGGCGCCGCCTTCGTCGCCGGGGAACAGCCGCAGCCGGGTGGCGAGGCCGGCCAGACCGGCGAGGATGAGGCTCTCGCGCTCCGCGGGGATCCAGCAGATGACCTTGTAGTCCCGCTGGTGCGTGTAGATGTACTCCAGGGCCAGCTGCGACTTTCCGACCCCGCCCATGCCTTGCAGCGCGTGCGGCAGGACCGCCGCCGTGTCCTGGGCACCCAGCTGTTCCTCGACGGCGCGCAACAGTGCGGTGCGCCCCACGAACGAGGTGTTGCGCAGCGGCACGTTCACCAGGAGGGCCGGCGATCCGGTCGTGGTGCTGGGCATGGGCGGTTCAGCCTCCTGGGCTTCGGATCGGGGCGCGGCTTCGTTGACCAGGGGCGGCACGTTCTCTCCAGAGGGGTCAGGGACCAAGGGCTCCTGATCTCTGCCCTCTCCCGTGCCGGACGACTCCGCCAAACGGCCATTCGTGATATCAGGGGCATCGATGACTAAACCCGGCTCCAGCCGTTTAGCACGTTCGGAGTACGGGCCCGAGAGCGCGCGCATGACCGCGAGCTCGCTGCGCCGCCACCCCCGCTCGTGCGGTGCGGGCAGGGTCGCGCCCACCGGGTCCTGCAACGCGGCCCGCAGCGCGACGCCCCGCTCCCCCGCCGCCGGCAGGCCGCTCACCACGCTGACGGTGCGGGCGAGCTGGGTGCGGGTGGTCGTCGCGAGCAGCGCCTCGCGCACCCCCTCGGCGAACTCGGGCCGCCCTTCGCCGCCGCTGTCCCAGTCGAGCAGGCCGCCCATCATGATCTCGGCGAGATGGGCGGGCCCGGTCTCCGGCATGGTCCGCCGGCGTAACTGGTCGACCAGGTCGAACTCGAAGGGGATGGCGGCGAGTTGGGTCGCCAGGCGCCGGGCAGCGGGTGTGGCGAGCGTGAAGAACCGGCGTACGGCGGCCGCCGCGAACCGGGGCAGCCGCGGCGCGCGCAGCCCCGGCGTGGGCGCCCCCTTGGTGAGCGCGCCGGCGAGCACGACCGGCAGCTCCCTGCGCACCCCCCGCTCTCCGGTGACGAGGTCCGCCCACGCGGCGATCGACCCCGGCTTCAGGGACAGCACCGGTACGGGAACGGAGTCGTCGCCGGTCTCGGGCAGCGGGCGCAGCGGGTCGGGGCCCTCACCGGGGGCGCCGTGGCCGAGGTTCACGTTCGACGCGCCGAAGCCGCCGGCCTCCAGGACCGCCGGGTACGGGTAGATCGAGGAACGGTGGCGCAGATGGGGCGGAAGGAGATGGACGAGGGCGGTGGGGCCCGAGCGGGCGAGCCGGCCCAGGAGCCGGTCGGCGGCCGGTGCGGTCCAGCCGTGCGCCAGGCCGTCGGTGACGACGAGGAAGATCCGGCCGCCGCCTCCGTCGAGCAGCTCGGCCGGGTCGGCAGGGGTGCAGGTGGCGCCGCTGCGGACGGTCGGCATCCCGGTGCGCGGCACGCTCACCTTCACCGTCCGCACCAGGCGGAAGCCGCCGCTGTGCTCGGCCGCGGCGGCCAGCCGGGTGATCTCCTCGTCCCAGATCCGCATGGTGGGCGCGTCGTCGGCGAGCAGGACCAGGTCGAACGCGGTGGCCTCCGCGGGGCGGAAGAACGGCATCCACAGTTCGTCGGCAAGGCCCCGCTCGGCGGTGACGTCCTCGTCGAGCTCGACGTGCACGGACGAGGGGACGCGGCGGGCGAGCCGGTGCAGGGCGCGGGCGAGCAGGGCCCAGCGCCGGCCCGGGCCGGAGGGTTTGAGGGGCTCGTCGGGCACGTGCGGTCGACCGAGATGCACCGTTTCGGGGCCTTCGGGGTCAAGGGTGGGCAGCGCAGGGCTGGGTAAGTCGCCGGGCCACAAAGGGTCCGGGAGCGGGGCGAGCGGCAGATCGGTGCCGCCGGCTCCGGGGAGCTCGTCGCCCACCGCGTCGTCCGCGGGCAGGTCCGGCGGGTCCGCGCGACGTGCGGCGCGGGCCCAGTGCGCGGCGAGCCACACCGCGTCGGCGAACTCCTGCCACTGGGGGGTCCGGCCGGGCTCGTCGCCCGAAAGCCGCGAAGGTCCCGGTTCGCCGTCGGCGGCGCCGGGTGCGCGCTCCCTGGGAAAGCCGTTCATTCAGCGGCCCTTCGCGAGATCGCGGAGCAAGCTTTCCACGAGCTTACGCCCGTCACCGTCGGCCTGGAAACCACCCGCAGTAGTCAACTGGACAGCGTTGAGCAACTGGTCGAGGGAGTGGGTCCCGCCGGCGTTCACCCGCTGAACGAACAGGTCGACGAGGTCCTCGGCGGCTTCGGGGCGGCTCCTCAAGTGCCCTTCCACCATGGCCAGAAGCTGCTCCTTGGAGGGGGTGCGCATCTCAAGGGGCAGACACCTGCGGCGGAATGCGGCGGGGAACTCCCGCTCCCCGTTACTGGTGATCACCACGACGGGGAACTCACGGCACTCGACGCGGCCGCCGGACACCACCGCGTGCCCGCCGGGGTCGGCGGTGTGCACCTCGGCGCTGCCGGTGGCGTCGCGCACCAGCTCCGGGATCTCATAATTGCCGTTCTCCAGCACATGAAGCAGGTCGTTGGGCAGGTCGATGTCGCTCTTGTCGAGCTCGTCGATCAGCAGGAGCCGGGGACGGTCGTAGGGCAGCAGGGCGGTCCCCAGCGGGCCCAGCGTAACGAACTCCCCCAGGGGCGGCGGAAGTTGATGTTCACCCTGTCCGGCGTACGCCGGGTCGTCGGGGGCGCTCGGATCCGTGCGGAGCGCCGCCGCACGCCAGGCGGCGATGGCCTGGGCGCGGCCGATGGCGTCATGGGCGTACAGGCCGTCGCGCAGGGTCGTACGGCTGACGATGTTCCATTCGAGGACGCGCCCGAGGCCCAGCTCGCGGGCGATCAGGTAGGCGAGGGTCGACTTGCCGACGCCGGGGGCGCCGGTGATCAGCAGCGGCCTGCGCAGCAGCAGCGCGGCGTTGACGGTGTCGATCTCCTCCGGGCCGAGCTGCGGGGTCGCGTCGAGCTGCCCGAGGCGGCGGGTCGCCGCCTGTTCGTCGTCGGGGGCGCAGGGCTGGGCGGGAGAGCCGTGGAAGCGGCGCCAGGGCGGCGCTTCGGGCAGCACGGCCCGGTCCTCGGCCGGCACGCCCGTGGCCCGGAAGACGCGCCAGTCGCTCGGGGTCTGCGGCCTGGCGTCCGCGTCCCGCCCGGTCCCGTTCTCGTGCGCGCTCATGCCGAGGCCTCCTCGTCGGCGGGATCGCCGTAGTCGGTGGTCTGGAGGTCGACGACCCGGTTCGGGTCGTCCCAGAAAAAGGCGATGTGCCGGCCGAGGAGGAGCGTGCCCTGCGGGCTGCGCTCCGCCTTGCGGCGAAGCCGGTGGATGGCGAGGGGGATCTGCACGGGTGTCTGAGCGGTCGCGAACACGGCAGTCACTACTTCCCGCCGCTCCTCGATGAAAACTCCCCTGCGGTCCCAGACGGCGAGCCCGATCCCCGTGGCGATGGCGGCCTTCAGGGCGGCGAGGGCGTCCCCCTCGTCCGGCGCGTCGAGCACGACCGCCGTGCGGTTCGGTTCGTCGGCGAGCGCGATCTGCCAGGAGCGCAGCGCTCCCGCCTCGGCCGAGCTCCAGTCGTGCACGGTGATGCCGTGCCGGCGCAGCGTTCCCCAGCGCGACCGCCAGCGTTCCCTGACGAGTCCGTCGTCGCTGCGCATGCGGTCCAGACTGCGCAGATGGACCGCGAACTCCAGCCCCAGCGGCACCGATTCGGGCCCCGGGCCGAGCGCCAACCCCGCTACATCGTGGTTCAGGAGGTCATACGGAAGGATGAACTCGACGTACGCAGGCTGCTGTCCCGCCCCGCTGGACGCCGGGTCCTGCCCGGCCGACCACAGCCGGGCCCCTTGGCGCAGCACCCGCGCGACGGCCGGGCCGAGCCCGTCCATGGTCGTGATGCGGGGCTCGGCGGGCTGCGGGTTCCAGTACCCCGCCACGGTGTTGAGCCAGGGCCGCACCATCACCTCGCCCGAGCCGTCCCGGGCCGGTTCGACGGCGACGAGCAGGCAGCGGGGCACTTCCGGATCGTGGGTGAGGGCGATCCGCTCGGCCCGGCGCCGCTCGAGCGCCGGCAAGAACCCCGCGTGTTCGGCCCACCCCTTGGCCCACGCGGCCAGATTGGCCCGGTGGCCGGGGTCGGCCACCTGTAACGCCGCGTGCTCCACGAGGATCACCGCGGGCGGGATCTGGTCGGGCTGTGCCGTGAACTCCATGACGTGCCGGAAGAGTTGATCGCACGTCATGTTCAACGGCAGGTCCAGGCTGCCGAGTTCGACCGCGAGGGCGTCCCGCAGCCGCGTCGCCGAGATCTCCCCCTTCACCGCGTCGAGGAGCACGAGGGCGGCGCTCTCCTCGTAGGGCGAGACCGGTCCCGGCACGGGGGCCGTCCGGACGGTGAGTGGTCCCGGCGGGTCGAGAAGTATCTGGAACTCGCTCGCGACGTCGGGTCCCTCGTAGATCCGGATCACGTCGAGGAGTACGTCCGCGCCGTTCGGTCGTTTCAGCGCCACGGTGACCATCTTCCGGACGTCGTCCCGCAGCCGGGAGCCGCTCACGTCGACGGGCCGGCCCAGCTCCAGGTACTCCCCGAGCATCGCCGCGAACTCCACCCGGGAGGCGGGCGCTTCCATGCAGACGAGGCCGCACACCGCCTCGACCAGCCGGAACACCAGATTGATGTCCGGCGGGGGACCCGACTGCGACTCGGGCCCGCCGATACTCGCACCTGCCACCACCGACCGTCCCCCATGAGCCGGTACTTCTGCCTGCCCGGTCTGCGAAGCTAGCATGTCAACTCCTGGTTAACCAGGGGCATTTGATGTTCCAGTCCGGTCCGCCCGACCGATGTGCGGCCGGGCGGACAGCGGAATTCAGCCGATCAGAGCCGGGGGTCGACCGGCTCCGACTCCAGGGCGAGGACCCCGAACACCGCCTCGTGCACCCGCCACAGCGGCTCCCCTTCCGCCAGCCGGTCGAGGGCTTCGAGCCCGAGGCCGTACTCCCGTATCGCCAGCGACCGCTTGTGGCCGAGGAAGCGGTGCCGCAGCTTGGCCAGGTTCTCCGGCCGGGTGTACTCGGGTCCGTAGATGATCCGGAGGTACTCGCGGCCACGGCACTTGATGCCGGGCTGCACGAGCCGCCCCTTGCCGTCCCTGACCATCGCGCCGACCGGCTTGACGACCATGCCCTCGCCACCGCGCCCGGTCATCTCCAGCCACCAGTCGACGCCCGCCCGCACCGACGCGGCGTCACCCGTGTCGACGTACAGCCGCCGTGTCGTCTGCAACAGGCCGCTCGTGTCGTGCTCGACCATGCGGTCGATGAGCGCGAGCTGCTCGTCGTGCGGCAGCGCCGCGAGAGACCGGCCCTGGGCGGCGAGGATCTGGAACGGCGCGAGCCGTACGCCCTCAAGGCCCTCCGTGGTCCAGCAGTAGCGCCGGTACGCGTCCGTGAACGCCGCGGCGTCCGCGGCACGCCCGCGCTGGCGCTCCAGGAGATCCCCCACCTCGACGCCGCGCGCGGCCGCCTTCTCCAGCGCTCCGAGCACCCCGGGGAACACCGCGCCGGACGCCGCGCCCACCGCCGCGTACTGCGAGCGCAGCAAACCGGACGCCTTGAGCGACCAGGGCATCAACTCGGCGTCGAGGAGCAGCCAGTCCGTGTCCAGCTCGCCCCAGAGCCCGGCCGCCGTGGCGGCGTCCCGCACGCGGGCGAGCACCGCCTCCGTCGTCTCCCGGCTGCCGAAGAACGGGCGGCCCGTACGGGTGTACAGGGAGCCGGTGACGCCCGGCTCCTCCACGCCGAAACGCTCCCGCGCGGCCTCCGCGTCACGGCACACGAGCGCCACGGCCCGCGACCCCATGTGCTTCTCCTCGCACACGACGCGCTCCACGCCGTCGGCGGCATACTGCGCGAACGCCTCCGCCGGGTGCTCCAAGTAGCCGTCCACCTCGGACGTGGCCGTCGGCGCCATCGTCGGCGGCAGGTACGGCACGAGCCGCGGGTCGACGGCGAAGCGGCTCATGACTTCGAGCGCCGCCGCCGCGTTCTCCTCTCGTACGGTCACGCGGCCGCTGTGCCGGGTCTCGACGGTGCGCCGTCCGTGCACGTCGGCGAGGTCGAGCGGCCGGCCCTCGTGCCCGCCGGGCGCCTCGGTCGCGAGCGGCCTGGCCGGCTCGTACCAGACCTTCTCGGCCGGGACGTCGACGAGCTCGCGCTCCGGCCAGCGCAGCGCGGTGAGCTTGCCGCCGAACACGGCGCCGGTGTCGAGGCAGATCGTGTTGTTGAGCCAGGTGGCGGTCGGGACCGGGGTGTGGCCGTAGACCACCGCGGCCTTGCCCCGGTAGTCCTCCGCCCACGGGTAGCGCACGGGCAGGCCGAACTCGTCGGTCTCGCCGGTCGTGTCCCCGTACAACGCGTGCGAGCGCACCCGGCCCGAGGTCCGGCCGTGGTACTGCTCGGGCAGCCCCGCGTGGCAGACGACCAGCTTGCCGCCGTCGAGGACGTAGTGGCTGACGAGCCCGTCGACGAACTGCCGCACCTCGGCGCGGAACTCCTCGCTCTCCTTGTCCAACTGCTCGATGGTCTCGGCGAGTCCGTGCGTGTGCTGCACGTTCCTGCCCTTGAGGTACCGGCCGAGCTTGTTCTCGTGGTTGCCGGGCACGCACAGCGCGGTGCCCGCCTTCACCATCGACATCACGCGGCGCAGCACGCCGGGGGTGTCGGGACCGCGGTCGACGAGGTCACCGACGAAGACGGCGGTGCGGCCCTCGGGGTGCACGCCGTCGACGTACCCCAGCTCGCCGAGCAGCGTCTCCAGTTCGCTCGCGCAGCCGTGGATGTCGCCGACGATGTCGAAGGGGCCTGTGAGGTGCGTCAGGTCGTTGAACCGCTTCTCGCGGACGATGCTCGCGCTCTCGACCTCCGCCACTCCGCGCAGCACATGCACCTTGCGGAAGCCTTCGCGCTCCAAGTGCCGCAGGGAGCGTCGCAGTTCGCGGGTGTGGCGGGTGATGACACGGCGCGGCATGTCGGCGCGGTCGGTGCGCTCCGCGTTCCGCGCGACGCAGACGTCCTCCGGGACGTCGAGGACGATCGCGATCGGCAGGACGTCGTGCTTGCGGGCCAGCTCGATCAGCTGACGGCGGCTTTCCTGCTGCACGTTCGTCGCGTCGACGACGGTGAGCCGTCCCGCGGCAAGGCGCTTGCCCGCGATGTAGTGCAGCACGTCGAACGCGTCGCGGCTCGCGCCCTGGTCGTTCTCGTCGTCGGCGACGAGGCCGCGGCAGAAGTCGCTGGAGATGACCTCGGTGGGCTTGAAACGGGCCCGCGCGAACGTGGACTTGCCCGACCCCGAGGCCCCGACGAGCACGACGAGGGAGAGGTCGGTGACGGGCAGCGTCCGCGCGCTGCTGTGCTCGGTGGATCCGGTGGTACTGCTCATGCGGCCTTCGCCTCCTTCGTGCTCGGGTCGGTCCTGGTGGTCGGGTCGGTCAGGGTGAACACGGCCATCTGCGTGGGCGGGCCCACCTCGGGGTCGTCGGGTCCGACGGGCACGTACCGCACGTCGTAGCCGTGTCGCGCGGCGACCCGCTCCGCCCAGTCGCGGAACTCCTCCCGCGTCCACTCGAACCGGTGGTCGCCGTGCCGGACATGGCCCGCGGG
This sequence comes from Streptomyces sp. NPDC052225, assembly GCF_040679615.1. Taxonomy (NCBI): domain Bacteria; kingdom Bacillati; phylum Actinomycetota; class Actinomycetes; order Kitasatosporales; family Streptomycetaceae; genus Streptomyces; species Streptomyces sp. NPDC052225. Next base: position 24,070 of record NZ_JBFAVD010000008.1, read on the forward strand.
GAGCGTCTCCCAGCGGACGTTGTACTCGACGTTCGGCGTCGTCACGAGGACCGTGCGGGGCCGCGCGGAGCCGAACACCGCGTATTCGAGGGCGGGCAGCCGGGGCAGGTCGAGGTGCTCGATCACCTCGCTGAGCACCGCGGCGTCGTACCCCTTGAGCCGCTTGTCGGTGTACGCGAGCGAGCCCTGGAGGAGCTGCACGCGCGAGGCCCGCCGCTCGCCCATGCGGTCCAGCTTGAGACGCCGCGCGGCGATGGTGAGCGCCCGCACGGACACGTCGACACCCACGATCTCGGTGACCCGCGCGTCCTTGAGCAGCGCCTGCACCAACTGGCCCTGTCCGCAGCCGAGGTCGAGGACCCTGGCCGCGCCGGACGCGCGCAGGGCGTCGAGGATCGCCTCGCGCCGCTGTACGGCGAGCGGCACCGGCTTCTCCTCGGTGTCGCTGGTCTCGTCGACGGCGTTGTCGATCTCCTCGACGTCCGTGTCGTCGGCGTCGGCGAGCCGCACCAGTTCGAGCCGCTCCATCGCCTGCCGGGTCAGCGACCAGCGCCGCGACAGATAGCGGCTGGTGATCAGCTTCTGCTCGGGGTGCTCGGCGAGCCACCCCTCACCGGCCCGCAACAGCTTGTCGACCTCGTCGGCCGAGACCCAGTAGTGCTTGGCGTCGTCGAGCACCGGCAGCAGCACATACAGGTGCCGCAGTGCCTGCGCGAGCCGCAGCTCCCCTTCCAGGACGAGCGTGACGTACCGCGAGGCCCCCCACTCGGGGAACCGCGCGTCCAGCGCCACGGCCTCCACCGTCACCTGCCAGCCCAGCGGCTCGAACAGCTTCCTTACGAGGTCGGCGCCGCCCCGCGCGGGCAGCGCGGGCACCTCGATGCGCAGCGGCAACGCCTCCTCGGCCCGCTCGGGGCGCGCCTTGCACACCCCGCGCAGGGCGCTGGAGAAGACGCTGCTCAGCGCGACGGCGAGCAGCGACGACGCGGCGTACGGCCGGTCGTTCACATACTGCGCGAGCGCCGCGTCCGGAGCCGAACGGTCCTTCTTCTTCCCGCGCCGCATCAACGCCACCGGATCGATCTCAAGCAGCAACGCGGCCGTGCACCGCTCCGCGCTCGCCTCGGGGTAGAGGACGTGCGCGGTGCCGTAGGAGGTGGAGAACGCCTGCGCGCTGTCGGGATGCTTGTGCAGCAGAAATCCCAGGTCGGTCGCGGGGCGGTCCGGGGTGCCGGTGGTACTGATCGTCAGGAACACGCGGATCAGTCTCCCCCGACGGACGCGGGCGCGACCAGCGAGTTTTCCGGGTCGGCGGCGCCCGCCGGGCATCATGGCGGTATGGATCTTCGCGTTTTCACCGAACCTCAGCAAGGTGCCACCTACGAGACCCTGCTCCGCGTCGCCCGGGCCGCGGAGGAGCTGAACTACGGAGCCTTCTTCCGCTCGGACCATTACCTGCACATGGGCTCGGTCGACGGCCTTCCCGGACCCACCGACGCCTGGACGACGCTCGCCGGCCTCGCCCGCGAGACGAAGACGATCCGCCTGGGCACCCTGATGACCGCGGGCACCTTCCGGCTGCCGGGCGTCCTCGCCATCCAGGTGGCGCAGGTCGACCAGATGTCGGGCGGCCGCGTCGAACTCGGCCTCGGCTCCGGCTGGTACGCGGAGGAGCACGCCGCGTACGGCATCCCGTTCCCCAAGGAGAAGTTCGGGCGCCTGGCCGAGCAGCTCGCCATCGTGACGGGTCTGTGGGAGACGCCCGTGGGCCAGCGCTTCAACTTCGACGGCACGTACTACCAATTGAAGGACTCCCCCGCCCTGCCCAAGCCCGCCCAGACGCGGGTGCCGATCCTGGTCGGCGGCCACGGCGCCAAGAAGACCCCGGCGCTGGCCGCGAAGTTCGCCACCGAGTTCAACATTCCTTTCGCCTCCGTCTCCGACACCGAGCAGCAGTTCAAGCGGGTGCGCGCCGCGGCCGTCGAGCACGGGCGCGCGGACGACGCGCTCGTCTACTCCAACGCCCTGATCGCCTGCGTCGGCCGGACCGACGCCGAGGTGAAGCGCCGTGCCGACGCGATCGGCCGCGACGTCGACGAGCTGAAGGCGAACGGCCTCGCCGGCTCCCCCGCCGAGGTGGTCGAGCGCATCGCCGCCTTCCAGGCCGTCGGCTCGCAGCGGATGTACTTGCAGATGCTCGACCTCGACGACCTGGACCACCTGGAGCTGATCGCCTCCGAGGTGGCGCCGCAGCTGACCTGAGCCGGCCCGGGCGGCGGCCTCCCGGGACGCCGCCGCTCGAACAGGCGTCAACGCGCCCGCCGCCCCGGTCCTCCACCGCCACGGTCGGGTGAAATTGCGTCAACCCGGCAGGTGGTGGCGGTCCGGGCCAGTGACCAGGGCCCCGCGGTGATCGTTGGCTCGGGCGGAGCCGGACCGCCCGGCACCCGCGCCGGCGGTCGCTGCCGGGCGCCACTTGCGTCAACTGCCCGTCCCCCAGCGGGAGGGCGAGGGCCGAGGAGGCCGTCATGTCCCAGGAAGCCGTGCCCGAGGCTGTGCACGACACGTCCGTGCCGGAGCAGCAGGGTGCACCCAAGGGTCTGTTGCAGCAGATGGAGGAGCTGATGGCGGCGCTCAACGCCGACCTGTCCCAGCTCGACGCCGATCTGCAACAGTCCCCGGGCACCCCGACCACGGGCACGTCGCGCCCCGCCGCCGAGGACGTCTGACGGCACCGCCTGCCGGGAGCGGCCCGCTCCCGGTCAGGCCGCCGAGTCCGAGTCGGGATGCGGCTCGGCGTCGGGCCCGGTCATCACGACGCCGCCCTCGGGCAGGCGCCGCAATATCTCCAGGACGTGGTCCCGCGACTCGTCCGCCGCGTCGATCGCTTCCATGCACTGCCAATAGGCCCCCTCCTCGAAGGATTCGCTCGCCACGCCGACGAGCGCGATGCCCACGTCGCCGAGGAGCACGCCCAGGCCCACCAACGCCGCGCGCACATCCCCCAGTTCGGTCAGCTGCGCCGCCCGTATCCCGCCGGCGCCGACCACCGGGACCGCCGAGCCGCCGCTGCCCCGCGCACCCGCCTCGCTCAGACTGCGCGCCTCGCCTCTTGATTCCGGCGGCCCGTGCGCCGCGAGCCGTCCGCCGATCGCCTGTGCCAGTGCTTGTGCCTGCCATGCCTCCCTCATGATGTCCGGCGCGTCCTGGCTCTGCGCCAGGGCCCGTCGTCCGACCCCGATGAGCCGCACCGCGTCCATCCGCGTCCCCGTCCTGCCCGCCCGAACTCCGTTGTCCACTACCCAGAGTGAAGGTCCGCGCGACGAAAAGCCAGAGGAAGCCCGAAATCTGTGGACACGGAGTCCGATGTGGATATTTCTATGACTCCGGAGAGTGACTGTCGTCGTGAGGGCGGGCGTGCGAGGCGTCCCGCTCCGGAACCCGCTCCGGCCCCGGCACCGGGAAGCGGCTCTCGTTGCGGTCGATCTTCGCCGCGAGCGCGGCCAGCGCGTCGATGCCGAGGACCTCGCACAGCTGGAGGAGGTACGCGAGGACGTCGGCGACCTCGTCCTCGACACGGTGCGCGGCGTCCGGGTCGTCCATCACGCGGGCGGACTGCTCGGGGGTCAACCACTGGAAGATCTCGACCAGTTCGGACGCCTCGACGCTGAGCGCCGCCGCCAGGTTCTTCGGGGTGTGGAAGGGCTGCCAGTTCCGCGCGGCGGCGAAGCGCGCGAGCCGGGTCTGAAGGGCCGCCACATCGAGCGGGCGGGGCTGTTCGGCCTGGTCATGGGTTGCGTCTGTCACGGTTTCAGGTCTACCACCGCCGCCCCGTGCGCCCGCGCCGCCCCGTCCGCGCACGACGCCTCGCCCACCGCGGCGACCAGGCGGATGTGGCCGCGGGCGGACATCCGGGCGGCGAGCGCGGCCAGTTCGGTGCCCTGGGCGCGGTCCAGGTCGCGGTCGAAGCCGTCCGCGAGGACGGTGAGGGTCTGGTAGGCCTCCGGGACCTCGGCCGCCGGGTCGACCTCGAGCACACGGGGCCCGGTGAGCAGGACGAGGGCGAGGGCCAGATACCTCAACTCACCGTCCGCCAGCCGCTCCACGGGGGTGCGGTGCCCGTCCCCCCGGTCGACGACGGCGCGCACGGCGCCGTCGGGCAGGGTCTCGGCGAGGACGTCCGCCACCGGACCCGCGAGACCGGCGCGGGCCGTCGCGACGAGGAGGGCGTGCCGGTTGCCGCACTCGGCGCGGGTACGGCGCAGGACCGCGGCGAGGTTGTCGCAGCCGGTCAGGAGCCGGTCGGCCCGCGGCGTCACCGGCGTACGCATCCGGGCCGGGTCCGGGGCGCAGGCGAACGTGGAGCGCAGCCCGACCACCACCTGTTCCGCCGCCGCGAGCACCTGCCGCTGCCCTTCGGTGCGGCCGGCCACGCGCAGCGGCAGCAGGGCCGTGCCGAGGAGGTCGTCGGGGAGCGGGCCGCGCGTCACGGGGACCGAGCCCGCGGTGTGCCACGCGGCCTGCACGTCCCTGCGGCCCGGGTCGCGCAGCGCGGTCTCCAGGTAGGTGACGCCCGGGCCGGTCAACCGCTCGCCCACGATGCGCAGTTCGGGCTCGGCCTGGACGGCGAGGTCGAGGCGGACGGGTCCGGCGGGGCCGTCGACGGTGCAGCCGATGCGGAACCCGCGGCGGGCCTGCGCGTCGGGGCGGGCGCGTTCGGGAACGTACGCGGCGGGGTCGGGGAAGACCTCGGCGAGATCGGCGCCGCCGCCGAGCCTGGCGAGCGCCTCAAGTGCCGTCAGGACGGCGCTCTTTCCGCTGCCGCTCGGCCCGGTCAGTACGGTGAACGGGGCGAGCGGGACGGTGCGGCCGCGGTGCCGCGCGAAGGCGGAGAGCCGCAGCTCGCTCACGTGCGGGCGGTCCGGGGAGGCCCCCGGCGGTAACGGGGGCGCGCCCCCGTGGAGCACGGTCATGCGGCGAACGTAGGCGGGCCCACGGCGCAGAACCGTTTGTCCTGGGTGACCTTCCTACGATCGGGGGACTATGCCCTCCGGGATTGCCACCCCGGCCGGACCGTCACGGAGCCTCCGCACTCAGGAGAGCGCGCCGGCTCCCGCCACCAGGCCCTGGACCTCGGTTCCCGGAGGGGCCAGCAGGAACACGTTGCGGTCGACGCGGTGCATGCCGCAGCCGAGGCCGAGGACGACGCCGCTGCTGAAGTCCAGGACGCGCTTGGCCACTTCGGTCTCGGCGCCGGAGAGGTCGAGCAGGACCGGGATGCCCGCCATAACCGTCTCGGCGACCTCGCGGGCGTCACCGAAGACGTTGACCCGCAGGACGACGAAGCGGCGGCGCGGCTCCGTCTCCGGTTCGCGGATCGCCCGGTGGTCGACCGCCGACGGCCACTCGTTACGGCTGCGCAGCGGTACGACCTGGGCGAGCCCTTCCCACTGTTCGTCTGTGACGTCGTGGCTGTTCACTACCGCACCCACCCCGTCCGGGCTCGCACTGTTGTCTGCACCGGGCAATTCTTACGCCATGTCACCCGTTCAGCCCAACACCGACACGGACCGGAGTGCCCGCACACTCATGCGGCGAGGGCCACCGCTTCGACCGCCGGGACCCGCAGGCCGCGTCGCGCGGTGGCCAGGCTGGTGCCCAGCGTGGCCACGGCGGCAATGGCCACCACCGTGATCCAGATGCCGAGACCCTGATCGGGCAGGAGGTCGTCCGTGCGGACGGCGGTGAAGGGGAGGATCCCCGCGAGCGCCGCGAGTGTGCCGAAGAACACGCCGGTGACGGTCAGGACGACGCCTTCGACCGCGACGGTCGCGAGGACCTGGGACGGGGTGGCGCCGGCCAGGCGCTGCTGGCCGAACTCCCTGACGCGGTAGGACGTCGCGGCGTACAGAGAGTTGATCAACATGATGCAGGCGAACACGACGATGATGCCGACGACCGTGAAGTTGAGTGTCTCGAGGTTCTTGTCGTCTATGGACTTGGTCAACCCCGATTCCTTGATCGCGTCATTCTCGACGGCCTGCATGTACAGCGTCGCGGTGGCCATCCCCGTGAAGAGGATCAACGGCATCAGGACGCCGGACAGTTGGGACGCGCGCTGCCGCATGTTCCGTACGGTCAGATAGCCGCTCACGCCCGCGAAGGCCGTGACGAGCGGCTCGGCGCGGCCGAGGGCGGTGCGCAGCAGGCCCGGCGAGACGAGGGCGAAGCCGACGGAGAGCAGGATCGCGCCGTAGGCGGGCGCCGCCATCAGGGCCGCGTCGGTGGCGTCCATCGCGAACGTCGAGCACACGGCGAGGCCGCCGACGGCGAGCGCCGCCCAGGACGCGAACTTCCGTGCACGTCCCGCCCGTCGGCGTGCGCCGGCGGCCGCCTTCGTGGCGCGGCGCACCGCGAGGAACGCGGCGCCGGCCGCGGCGAGCACCGTGATGTCGATGCCCGACATGAGGGCGATCGGGCCGAAGGAGAAGTCGACGGAGTCGGCGACCTGGCCGCTGTCCTTGAAGACGTCGAGGAGGACGGTGCCGCCGAGCACGGCCGGGCCGATGGCGAGCAGGGCGCCCACGAGGGAGACGGCCACGGCCTCGCCGACGACCATGCGCTTGATCTGGGCGGGGGTCGCGCCGGTCTGCCTCAACAGGTTGATCTCGTCCGTACGTTGACGCACGTTGACCGTCAGGGTGGACGCGATCGCGAAGAACACGAGGAGCGTCCCGTAGCCCCCGACGACGCTCGCGGCCGTGGTGAGGGTGTCCGCGCTGACCTGGTCGACGCCGTCGGCGCCCGCCGTGTCGTGCATCGCGTTGAACGTCATGATGATCGTCGCGCCGAGGAAGGCGGACAGAAGGGTCGCGAGGAAGCGGCCGGGGCGCTGCCGTACGGAGCGGATCGCGAGGCCGAGCATCGTGAACACGGCTCACACCTCCGTCAGGGCGTCGTCGCCGAGGTGCGCGAGGCGTTCGGCGACCGCGTCGACCGTGGGGGCGGGCAGGCGGCCCGCGAGGCGGCCGTCGGCCAGGAACTGCACGGCGTCCGCGTACGAGGCCGCCACCGGGTCGTGCGTCACCATCACGACGGTCCTGCCGTGCACCCGTACGGCTTCCTGGAGGAGGCGCAGTACGTCGCGGGCGCTGCGGGTGTCGAGGGCGCCGGTCGGCTCGTCCGCGAAGATCACGGAGGGTTCGGTGACCAGGGCACGGGCGATGGCGACGCGCTGGCGCTGGCCGCCGGAGAGCTGGTCGGGACGGTGCCCGAGCCGGTCGCCGAGGCCGACGGAGTCGAGGATCTGCTCAACGCGGGCCCGGTTCACGCGGCGCCCGGCGAGCTTGAGCGGCAGGATCGTGTTCTGGGCGACGGTGAGCGTCGGCAGCAGGTTGTACTGCTGGAACACGAAGCCCACGCGCGTGCGGCGGAACTTGGTGAGCGCCGCCTCGCCGCGGGCCGCGCCCGGGCCGCCGGTCATCTCCTCGCCGTCGACCGCGACGAGGCCGCTGTCGGGCCGGTCGAGGCCCGCCGCGCAGTGGAGCAGCGTGGACTTGCCGGAGCCCGACGGGCCCATCACCGCGGTGAAGGTGCCGGCCGGCAGCGAGAGGGTGACGTCGTCGAGGGCGCGGACCGCGGTGTCGCCGCCGTCGCCCCCGGTCCCGTACGTCTTGGTGACCCGCACGAGCCGCAGCGCCTCGCCGCGGTCGTCGTACCCCGGTGTCCGTTCGTCGTGTCGCATGATCGCCGATCCCCTCGTCGGGCGCTCCGTGCGCGCCGCTGTGTCGATGGATACGACGCTAGGGACGGCGGGGCCGCGGCACATTGGGCGTACGACCCGGACGGGGGTGTCTCTATGTACACCGTGAGAACTACGGGTGGCCGCCGGAGCGGGCCAGCCAGCGGCCCGCGTGGCGGGTCACCTCGATGGGGCGGCCGAAGCAGGCGGTCATCCGCTCCCCCGTCAGGACCTCGTCGACCGGGCCGTGGGCCATCACCCGGCCGTCGCGCAGGAGCAGGGCGCGGTCGATCGCCGGGGAGAGTTCCTCCAGGTGATGGGTGACCGTGACGGTCGCCAACTCCGGCCGGTTCTCGGCCAGTCGGCGCATCGTGTCGATGAGGTCCTCGCGCGAGGGCAGGTCGAGGGCGTTGAACGGCTCGTCGAGCAGGAGCAGCGCCGGGTCCGCCATGAGGGCGCGGGCGATGAGGATGCGGGCACGCTGGCCGCCGGAGCAGACGCCGTACTCGCGGTCGGCGAGCTCCTTGATCTGGAGTTCGGCGAGGAGGGAGTGGGCGCGGTCGCGCACCTCGCTGTCGTACGACTTCCAGAGCGGCTGGACGGTGCCCGTGTGGCCGGTGAGGACGACGGTGTGCCCGGTGAGGTCCTGCGGGACGCGCTGGGAGGTGGAGACATGGCCGATGTGGGCGCGCAGTTCGCGCACGTCGACCCGGCCGAGGCGGTGGCCGAGGACCTCGACGGTGCCGGTGGTGGGGAAGGTGGTCGCGCCGACCATGCGCAGGATGCTGGTCTTGCCCGCGCCGTTCGGGCCGAGCAGGGCCCAGTGCTCGCCGGAGCGGACGGTCCAGTCGATCCCGTCGAGGATGACCTGGCCGGTGGTGTAGCGCCGCATGCTGACACCGTCGAGGGCGGCCACGACCCGCCTCTGCTCGTCGCTCACTGTGCCTCCCGTTCCGTCATGTACCGGTCGGAGGGTAGCTGTACGCAGCACGGACCCGCGGGGTCGTCCGAGTCGTGGACCGCCGGCCGGCGGAGGGGTCCACCGACCGGTGGACCCCAGGTTCCACCGGTCGCCGCTGTCGGCGTCGTGGCCGTCGCGACCAGCATGGACGTCATGACCAACTACCCCGTACGCATGGCGCGTTGGAGCGCCGGACATCCGTGGCGCGCGATCGCCGGATGGTTTCTCTTTGTCGTCCTGTGCCTCGGCGCGGGCATCGCGGTCGGCGGGAATCCGGCCGCTTCCGCGGACTTCGGTGTGGGCGAGGCCGGGCGCGGTGAGGCCATCGCGCGGGACGGCGGGCTCGCCCAGCGGCCCCTTGAGCGGGTGCTCATCGAGCGGCGCGACGGCGGCGCGCGGCTCGACCGCGGCACCGCGGGTGCCGTCGCCCGGGAGGTGACCCGCCGGATGCGGGCGCTGCCCGAGGTGCGGTCCGTCGGCGATCCGGTGTGGTCGAAGGACGGCCGGGCCGTGCGGGTCGACGTGACGATGAAGGGCGCCGAACTCGACGGCAAGAAGCACGTCGACCCGCTGCGGGCGCAGACCGCGGCCGTCCAGAAGGCGCACCCCGGGCTGCGTGTCGAGGAGACCGGCGGGCCGTCCATCGGCCAGGGCGTCGACAAGCTCCGCGGCAGCGATCTGTCGCGTACGGAGATGATCGCGCTGCCGATCACGCTGCTCACGCTGCTGTTCGTGTTCCGGTCCCTGGCGATGGCGACCGTGCCGCTGCTGCTCGCGCTGACCTCGATCGTCGCGTCGGTCGGCCTGTCGATGCTGGCCTCGCACGTCTTCCCGGACGCGGGGGTCGGCACGAACATCATCCTGCTCGTCGGTCTCGCCGTGGGCGTCGACTACACGCTGTTCTATCTGAAACGGGAGAGGGAGGAACGGGCCCGTGCGCAGGGGAAGTTGAGCTCGCCCGCACTGGTCGAGCTGGCCGCCGCGACCTCCGGCCGGGCCGTCGTCCTGTCCGGTCTCGCGGTCGCCGTGTCCAGTGCGACGCTCTATCTCGCCGACGACGTGATCTTCTCGTCCATCGCCACGGCGGCGATCGTGGTGACGCTGGTGGCCGTGGTCAGCTCCCTGACGGTGCTGCCCGCGCTGCTGGCCACGATCGGGGCACGGGCCGAGCGACGGGCCGCACGCAAGCCGCGCAAGGCCCCTGCCGAGAAGGCCGTACGCCACAACGCCCTGCTGCGCCTCACGGCCCGCCGGCCCGCCGCCGTCCTGGCCGTCGCGGTCGTCGCGCTGCTCGCCCTGGCCGCCCCGCTGCTCGGCCTGAAGCTGACCGACATGGGACGCGAGACGCACTCGCGGCAGGTGCCGTCGATGCCCACGTTCGACCGGCTCAACGCGGCGTTCCCCGAGGTCAAGGCCATGCACCAGGTCGTCGTACGAGCGGACGCGGACCGTGCCGGCGAGGTGGCGGCCGCCCTGCGCGGCCTGGGCGCCGCGGCGCACGACGATCCGGGTCTGAACGGCACGTTCACGCTGCGCACCTCCGCCGACCGGAGGGTCACCTCGCTCGAACTGCCGGTGCCGCACTACGTGAGCGCCGCACCCGCGCAGGAGTCCCTCGACCGGCTGCGGAGCCGCTATCTCCCGGACGCAGTAAGGGTGTTGGGGTCCGGCGTCGAGTCCGCCGTGACCGGTGACGTCGCCCGGTACGCCGACTATCCCGCACACCAGAAGCAGAAACTCCCCCTGATCATCGCGGCGTTGCTGCTCGTGACGTTCGCGATGACCGTGTGGGCGTTCCGCTCCGTGGTGCTCGGCGTGATCGGTGTCGTGCTGAATCTGCTGTCGGCTGCGGCGTCGCTCGGTGTGCTGACCCTGACGTTCCAGAGGAGTTGGGCCGAGGGGCTGCTCGACTTCACCTCGACCGGGTCGATCGGCTCGCGCGTGCCGCTGTTCCTGTTCGTGATCCTCTTCGGGCTCTCGATGGACTACCAGGTGTTCGTGATCAGCCGGATCCAGGAGGCGGTGCGGCGCGGGGTGCCGACGCGGCAGGCGGTGCTCGACGGGGTCGGCAGTTCGGCGGGGGTGGTGACCAGCGCGGCGTTCGTCATGGTGACCGTGTTCGCGAGCTTCGTGTCGCTGCACTTCATCGAGATGAAGCAGATCGGCTTCAGCCTGGCGGTGGCGGTGCTGCTCGACGCGTTCGTGATCCGGGTGCTGATCCTTCCGGCGCTCATGTTGCTGCTGGGCGAGGCGAGTTGGTGGCCTTCGCGGCGCCGGCGGGCAGCGTCCTTCGACTCCTCGGCGGACCGGGTCCTGACGAACGTAGGCTGAAACGATGTTGCAACGACCGCGGCGCGGCGACCCGTTCTGGATCTGGCTCCTGCACTCCTGGGACCTGTTCTCCTGGGCGATCATGGGCCTGCTGGCCCTGATCACGGTCCTGGGTGACGCCCCGGCGGGGCCGCGGTACGGGTCGCTCGCGCTCCTGGCCGCGCTCGGCGCCGCGAACCTGGCGGTTCGGCGGTGGGGGCGCGCCGGGGCGGTCGGCGGGTACGTGTACCTGGGCCTGCTGATCGTCGCCCTCGGCGAACTGGCCTATCTGCGCGACGGGTTCGGGGCGCTGTTCACCGCGGCGCTCGCCCAGTTCGTCGTCTACGCGGACAGCCGGCGCGGGGCGCTGGTCGCCAGCGGGCTCGGGGCCGTCGCCATCACGGCGGGCGGGGTGCTGCGGGAGGGCTGGGGCGTGGACGCGCTGGCCCGCAACAGCGTCTCCACCCTCGCGGTGTACGCGGTGGCCGTGCTGGTGGTGACGGTGACGCCGCGGGCCCTCGAACTCCGGGACGACCGGGCCCGGTTGCGGGCGGAGCTGGCCAGTACGCAGGCGGATCTGGCCGAGGCGCTGCGCCGGGAGGGCGCGGCGGCGGAGCGGGCCAGGATCGCCCGGGAGATCCACGACACGCTCGCGCAGGGCTTCGCGTCCATCGTGGTCCTCGCGGAGGCGGCCCGCGCCGGCATCGAGACCGAACCGGCGCGCTCCGCACAGCAGTTGACGTCCATCGAGCACACGGCGCGGGAGAACCTCGCGGAGGCGCGCGCCCTGGTCGGGGCCCATCCGCCGCCGGGCGGGGCGGCGCCGGGGTCGGTGGCCGGGACGCTGCGGCGCACCCTGGACCGGTTCGCCGAGGACACCGGGATCGCCGTCGACGCCGAACTGCCGGACGTGGACTGCGACCAGCACACCCGGATCGCCCTCCTGCGCTGCACGCAGGAGTCCCTCGCCAACGTCCGCAAGCACGCGGGGGCCTCCACGGTGATCGTGGTCCTGTCCCCGGGCCCGTACGGCATCGAGCTGGAGATCACCGACGACGGGCAGGGGTTCGACGTGGCCGAGGCCCGCGGTTTCGGGCTCGACGGGATGCGCAGGCGCCTCTCCGAGCTGGGCGGCGAGCTGTCCGTGACCAGCTCGCTCGGCGACGGCACCCGGGTCCTCGCCTGTCTGCCCGCACCCCAGTTCGCGCCCCTGCCCGTGCCCCGGTCCGCGCCCCAGTCCGCCCCCGAGGAGGAGTCCGTATGACGGAATCTGACCAGCTGCGCGTCGTCGTGGTCGACGACCACACCGTGATGCGGGCCGGGGTGGTGGCGCTGCTCGCGCCCGAGCCCGGCATCGCGATCGTCGGCGAGGCGGACGACGGGCGGGCCGGGGTGACGCTCGTCGAGGAACTCGCCCCGGATGTCGCCCTGTTGGACCTGCGGATGCCCGAGCTCGACGGCGTCGAGGCGACGCGGCGGATCGTGGCGGGGCCCAGCGGCACACGCGTCCTGATCCTGACGACGTACGACACGGACACGGAGATCGAGCGCGCTGTGGAGGCCGGGGCGGTCGGCTACCTCCTCAAGGACACCTCCCGTGAGCAGCTGGTCGACGCGATCCGTTCCGCGGCGCGCGGCGAGACGGTGCTCGCGCCGCGCGTCGCGCAGAAACTCGTGGCCAAGATGCGCCGCCCGGCCCAGGCGGCGCTCACCGCCCGCGAGGTGGACGTGCTGCGGGCGGTGGCCGACGGCCTGTCCAACCCCGACATCGCGCGGCGCCTCGTGATCGGCGAGGCGACGGTCAAGACCCACCTGCTGCGGGTCTTCGCGAAGCTGGACGTGAGCGACCGGACACGGGCGGTGGTGGTGGCGATGGAGCGGGGGCTCCTGGCGCCGGCGGGCGGGCACCGGCCCGGGTGAGATCCTGTCTTGGAACCCCCGGCGTTCGCACGAAATGCGGGCGCAGCCGGCGTTCACTGGGCCCTCCCGCCCGAGCCGGGCGAAGCCGGTTCGAGGGTGCGTGCCGGGCGGTGGGGCGCAGGCGGGGGTTCCGGGACAGGCTCCGGGGGCGTGTGCGGCGGGTGATCACCGGCGTGCTATCCAGGAGTGGTGACGACCACCCCGCATCCGAGCCGCCCCTTCGACGCCGTCCTGTGCGACGTCGACAATGTGATCCGCTTCTACGACAGCACGCCCGTCGCCGCCCTCGAACGGGCCGCGGGGCTGCCGGAGGGCGCGACCGCCGCGGTCGCGTTCGCGCCGGAGGTCGATCTGCCGCTGATGCTCGGGGAGATCGACACGCGGCAGTGGGTGGAGGCCGTCGTGGACGGTTTCGCCGGGCGGGTGCACGAGGAGCTCGCGCGGGAACTGGGGGCGGCGCTCGCCGCGTCGCCGTTCCGCGCGGACGACGAGATCGTGGGCCTGCTGCGCCGGGCTCGGGCGGCCCGGATTCCGTTGGTGCTGGTGACCAACGCGACCGTGGAGCTCGAGAAGGACCTGACGGCGATGGGGCTGTCCGATCTCGCCGACCATGTCGTCAGCAGCGCCCGGGTCGGGGTGGCCAAGCCCGATCCGAAGATCTACGAGATCGCCGCCTCCCTCGCGGGTGTCGCCCCTGAGCGGTGCCTTTTCGTGGACGACAGCCGGGAGAACGTGGACGCGGCGGTCGGGCTCGGGATGACCGGGGTGGTGTACCGGCAGCCGGACGATCTGCGGGCCCTGCTGGGGCCCTGGATCGACTGCTGATCAGCTCCTGGACGCCAGCTCCCGCAAGGCCACGTTGAGTTCGAGGACGTTGACGGTCGGCTCCCCCATGAAGCCGAGCTGCCGGCCCCTCTCGTGCGCGTCGACGAGCTTCTGGACCTGGGCGACCGTGAGACCGTTCCGCTCCGCGACGCGGTGCACCTGGAGGTCGGCGTACGCCGGGGAGATCGCCGGGTCGAGGCCGGAGCCGGAGGACGTGACGGCATCCGCCGGGACGTCGGAGGGTTTCACCTGGTACGTGGCGGTGGAGTTGTCCTTGACGACGGCGGCCTGAGCGTCCTTCACCTGCTTGATCAGGTCCTTGTTGTCACCGGCGAGGTTGGTGGCGCCGGACAGGATCAGCTCGTACTGCGTGTTGACGCTGTTCTCGCCGAGGCCGTTCCGCGGGCGGCCCTGGAACCACTTCAGGTCCGCGTCGCCGTCCTTGTCCGTGTACGACTGGCCGATCAGGGACGAGCCGACGACCGTGCCGTCGGCGTCCTTGATCTCGGAGCCGTTCGCCTTGTCGTGGAAGGCGGCCTGGGCGACGCCGGTCACGGCGAACGGGTAGAGGACGCCGCAGACGACGGTGAGGAGGAGCAGGGCGCGCAGGCCCGCCCAGAGCAACCGGCCTGTGTTTCCGATGGAGTTGTTCATGACGATCAGCCGATTCCGGGGATGAGGGAGAGGAGTACGTCGATGATCTTGATGCCGATGAAGGGCGCGACGAGGCCGCCGAGGCCGTAGATCCCGAGGTTGCGGCGGAGCAGCTTGTCGGCGCTGACCGGCCGGTACCGGACGCCCTTCAGAGCGAGCGGCACGAGCGCGATGATGATGAGCGCGTTGAAGACGACCGCGGACAGGATCGCCGAGTCCGGCGAGGACAGCCGCATGATGTTGAGCTTGTCCAGGCCCGGGTGGACGGCCGCGAAGAGCGCCGGGATGATCGCGAAGTACTTCGCGACGTCGTTGGCGATGGAGAACGTGGTCAACGCGCCCCGGGTGATGAGGAGTTGCTTGCCGATCTCGACGATCTCGATGAGCTTGGTCGGGTTCGAGTCGAGGTCGACCATGTTGCCGGCCTCCTTCGCGGCCGACGTGCCCGTGTTCATCGCGACGCCCACGTCGGCCTGCGCGAGCGCGGGCGCGTCGTTGGTGCCGTCACCGGTCATCGCGACGAGCTTGCCGCCTGCCTGCTCCCGCTTGATGAGCGCCATCTTGTCCTCGGGCGTGGCCTCCGCGAGGAAGTCGTCGACGCCCGCCTCCTCGGCGATCGCCTTGGCCGTCAGCGGGTTGTCGCCCGTGATCATGACGGTCTTGATGCCCATGCGGCGCAGTTCGTCGAACCGCTCGCGCATGCCTTCCTTGACGACGTCCTTGAGGTGGATGACGCCCAGGACGCGGGCCCCGTCGGAGTCCGCCAGGGCGACGAGCAGCGGCGTGCCGCCCGCCTCGGAGATCCGGTCCGTCAACTCCCGTGTGTCGGCGGCGACTTCGCCGCCCTGCTGTTCGACCCAGGCGATGACGGAGCCGGTCGCGCCCTTGCGGACCCTGCGGCCGTCGACGTCCACGCCCGACATACGGGTCTGCGCGGTGAACTCGATCCACTCGGCTCCTGTCAGGTCGTGCCGTTCGCGCAGCCCGTACTTCTCCTTGGCGAGGACGACGACCGAGCGGCCCTCGGGCGTCTCGTCGGCCAGCGAGGAGAGCTGGGCGGCGTCGGCGACCTCGGCGTCGGTGGTGCCGCGGACGGGCACGAACTCGGCTGCCTGGCGGTTGCCGAGGGTGATGGTGCCGGTCTTGTCGAGGAGCAGCGTGGAGACGTCACCGGCGGCCTCGACCGCGCGGCCCGACATGGCGAGGACGTTGCGCTGCACCAGGCGGTCCATGCCCGCGATGCCGATCGCGGAGAGCAGGGCGCCGATGGTGGTCGGGATGAGGCAGACGAGCAGGGCGATCAGGACGACCATGCCGAGGTGCTCGCCCGCGTAGTCCGCGAACGGCGGCAGGGTCGCCACCGCCAGCAGGAAGACGACGGTCAGCGACGCGAGCAGGATGTTGAGCGCGATCTCGTTCGGCGTCTTCTGCCGGGCCGCGCCCTCGACCAGGTGGATCATGCGGTCGATGAACGTCTCGCCGGGCTTCGTCGTGATCGTGATGACGACGCGGTCGGAGAGCACCTTCGTACCACCGGTGACGGCCGAGCGGTCGCCGCCGGACTCGCGGATGACGGGGGCGGACTCGCCGGTGATCGCCGACTCGTCGACGCTCGCGACGCCCTCGACGACGTCACCGTCGCCGGGGATGATGTCGCCGGCCTCGCAGACGACCAGGTCGCCGATCTTCAGCTCCGTACCGGCGACGACGGTCCCGTCGGCCTTGCGCGCGACCGTGTCGGTCTTCGCCTTGCGCAGGGTGTCGGCCTGGGCCTTGCCGCGGCCCTCGGCGACGGCCTCCGCGAGGTTGGCGAAGATCACCGTCAGCCAGAGCCAGGCGCTGATCGTCCATCCGAACCAGTCGGACGGGTCCTTGAAGGAGAACACCGTCGTCAGGACGGACCCGACGAGGACCACGAACATGACGGGCGACGTGACCATGAGGCGCGGGTCGAGCTTGCGGCAGGCGTCCGGCACCGACTTCAGGAGCTGCTTCGGGTCGAAGAGCCCGGCGCGGACCTTGCCCTCGCCGTCCTCCTGGCTGGGCTGGTGACCGCTCGGCGCGTCCAGCGGGGCATGGGTGGCTGTGGACATGGAGTCCTCTGCGTTCTTCCGTTTCCGGGTGTCGGTGCTCATTTACGCCAACCCCTCGGCCAGCGGCCCGAGCGCGAGCGCCGGGAAGTAGGTGAGTCCGGTGATGACGAGGAGCGTTCCGGCCAACAGGCCGGCGAAGAGCGGCTTGTCGGTGCGCAGGGTGCCCGCGGTCTCCGGGACCGGCCGCTGCCCGGCGAGCGATCCGGCGAGGGCGAGCACGAACACCATCGGCAGGAACCGGCCGAGGAGCATCGCGAGGCCGATCGTGGTGTTGAACCACTGGGTGTCGGCGCTCAGGCCCGCGAAGGCCGAACCGTTGTTGTTGGCGCCGGACGTGTACGCGTACAGGATCTCGGAGAAGCCGTGCGCGCCGGGGTTGAGCATGGAGTTCGGCGGGGTCGGCAGCGCCATCGCGACGGCGGTGAACACGAGGACCAGGGCCGGGGTGATGAGGATGGAGCAGGCCGCGAACTTGATCTCGCGGGCGCCGATCTTCTTGCCCAGGTACTCGGGGGTGCGGCCGACCATCAGACCGGCGATGAACACGGCGATGATCGCCATGACGAGCATGCCGTAGAGGCCGGAGCCGACGCCGCCGGGCGCGATCTCGCCGAGCTGCATGCCAAGGAGGTTGAGACCGCCGCCGAGTCCGGTGTTGGAGGAGTGGAAGGAGTCCACCGCGCCGGTCGAGGTGAGCGTCGTCGAGATGGAGAAGATCGCCGAGGCGCCGATGCCGAAGCGGTTCTCCTTGCCCTCCATCGCGCCGCCGGCCAGGTCGAACGCGGGGCCGTGGTGGGCGAACTCGGTCCACATCATCAGGGCGACGAAGCCGGCCCAGATGGTGGCCATCGTGGCGAGGATCGCGTAGCCCTGCTTGAGCGAGCCGACCATCCGGCCGAAGGTGCGGGTCAGCGCGAACGGGATGAGCAGGATCAGGAAGATCTCGAAAAGGTTCGAGAAGGCGCTGGGGTTCTCGAAGGGGTGGGCCGAGTTGGCGTTGAAGTAACCGCCGCCGTTGGTGCCCAGCTCCTTGATGACCTCCTGGGAGGCGACGGCGCCGCCGTTCCACTGCTGCGAGCCGCCCATGAACTGACCGACTTCGTGGATCCCGGCGAAGTTCTGGACGGCGCCGCACGCGACGAGGACGAGCGCGCCGAGCACCGAGATCGGGATCAGGATGCGCACGACGCCGCGGACCAGGTCGGCCCAGAAGTTGCCCAGTTCGCCGGTGCGGGAGCGGGCGAAGCCCCGTACGAGAGCGACGGCCACGGCGATGCCGACGGCCGCCGAGACGAAGTTCTGCACCGCGAGGCCGGCGGTCTGCACGACGTGGCCCATGGCCTGTTCGCCGTAGTACGACTGCCAGTTGGTGTTGGAGACGAAGGACGCGGCCGTGTTGAAGGCCTGGTCCGGGTCGATCGACGAGAAGCCGAGCGAACCGGGCAGCGAGCCCTGGAGGCGCTGCAACAGGTACAGGAACAGCACGCCCACGGCCGAGAAGGCGAGGACACCGCGCAGGTAGGCGGTCCAGCGCATCTCCGCGGTGGGGTCGGCGCCGATGCCCTTGTAGATCCACTTCTCCACCCGGAGGTGCTTCTCGGAGGAGTAGACCCGGGCCATGTGGTCGCCGAGGGGACGGTAGGCCAGCGCGAGCGCCGCTGTCAGCGCGAGCAACTGGAGCACTGCGGCAAGTACGGGGCTCATATCCGTGCTCAGAACCTCTCCGGGCAGAGGAGGGCGAGGACGAGATAGCCCAGGAGGGCGACGGCCACGACGAGGCCGACAGCGTTTTCGATGTGCTCGGCGTTCACAGCTTGGTCACCCCCTTGGCGACGAGTGCCACCAGCGCGAAGACCGCGATCGTGGTGACGACGAAGGCCAGATCGGCCATCGTGAGCTCCTGACGAGAAGGTGCGGAAACGAACGGACGACCCGAGGAAACCTCTGGTCACGGCCGGTTTCGATCCCCGTTGACGCCTCCCTTACGGCGACGTACGCAGCCTTGACGCGTCTCTTACGCGAGCGGCTGCGCCGGCGGTCGCGTGGACGGTCCTGAGCGGCGGCGCACGCCCGGTCTGCGTCACAGTCCGCCGCGATAGGCTGATGCACGCTGCGCAATTCGCGTGCAGCATGCAGTCACGCCGGCACAGCGGACAGAGGGAGAGCCATGGCTACGCGGGCGACCGACGCCGGGACGAACCAGAGCGTGGAGCGGGCCGTGTCCGTGCTGCGGGCGCTCGACTCCGGGCGCGCCGAACTGCGCGTCTCCGACGTCGCGGAGCTGACCGGGCTCGGCTCCTCCACCGCCTCCCGGCTGCTGTCCACGCTGGAGCGGCTCGACATGGTCGAGCGCGACCCGGTCAGCAACCTGTACCGGATCAGCCTCGGCACGCTCTCCCTCGCCGCGACCGCCGTCAACCGGCACCCCGTGCACCGCGCCGCCCGCACCGTCCTCCAGGACCTCGCCGCCCGCACCGGCCTCGGCGCGAACGTGGCCGTGCGGCGCGGTGACGTCCTGATGTTCCTGTGCAACTTCGAGGGCGCCCGCGCCCCCAAGTCGTACACCCAGGCGGGACACACGGCGCCGCTGCACGCCACCGGCATCGGCAAGTGCCTGCTGTCCGGTCTCGCGCCCAAGGAGCGGCGCACACTGCTGCCCGAACCCCTCGACGCGCACACGGAGTTCACCACCGTCAGCCACGACCTGCTCGACGAGGAACTCGCCGAGGTCCGCAGGGTGGGCTACGCGGTCGAGGCGGAGGAGCGCGCGCTCGGCCGCGCCTCCCTCGCCGCCCCGGTCCGCGACGCGTCGGGCGACGTCGTCGCGGCCGTCTCCCTGTGGGGCCCGACCTCCGTGCTCGGCACCGACGCCGGCGACGACGCCCGCGGCGCGCTCGTCCGCGAGGTCATCGAAGCGGCCGACGCCGTCAGCCAGGCCCTCGGCGCGGTCTGACCCGACCCGCGCCGCTCCCCCTACTCCCCGTACGCCTTGAACGCGACCACGTGGGCGCGCGCCGCTCCGTGCGTCGCGTCCACCACGAGGCGCAGGGCACGGGTGCGCACCGGGTCGGTGAACCGGTGGATCCGGTGGCGGCGGCGGTTGTCCGTCACGGTCAGCAGGGTGCGCCAGGTGCCGTCGGCTTCCTGGCCCTGGAGGCGGTAGTCCCGGACGAGTTCCGGCATCACCTCGTACGGGGTGCGGTGGCGGTGCAGGTTGTTGAGGTACTCGTCGACGTCGTCGTCGAACACCACGCGCACTTCGGCGAGTTGGTGCTCGCGGTCCCAGTCGAGCCCCAGCCACTGCTCGGGCAGCGGCTGCGAGGACCACAACCGCGGTCCGCCGTACGGGCGTTGGTAGCCGCCGACGGTCTGCTCGGGCGCGAAAGCGCGGGTGGCCGGGGAGGCACGGAAGGCGAAGGTGCTGCGGCGCAGGCCGCGCGCCTGCCACTCCAGGACCAACTGGCCCTCCTCCTCCGGGATGTCGTGGTCGACGGCCGCGTCGCCCTCGGCCCTGCGGCGCAGCGCGAGGACGCCGTCGGTGCGGACGGGGACGCGGACGAGGGCGGCGCCGGGGCAGGCGCGGACGATCAGGACGACGTTCTCGGGTACCTCGGGGCGGTGGTCGAGGCGGGCCGTCACCCAGTGCGGGCCGCCGGGCGGTGCCGTGACGGTCGTCGTGGTGAGGTGGTCGACCGGGACGCCGTTCTCGGGCAGTCCCGTGCCCCACAACTCGACGGTCAGCTCCCGGGGTTGACCGTCGTCGCCGCCGTGGACGAGCAGGTCGACCGTGTCGAGTGCGGGGTCCACGGGCAGCAGCAGCGCGAGGTCGCGGGTGAGCGGGTACGGCTCGCCGGGCGCGTCGGCGGCGGGCTCCGCGGCCAGGTCGGCGAGGTGCGAGGAGGCGCTGACGCGGGCCGTGCGGGCCAGGTCGGCGGGGTCGTCGTCGCGCACGCCGATCACGGAGGCGTCCTGGCGCAGCAGGGTGCGGCGGACCAACTCAGGGCGTTTGGCGGCCAGTTCGCGCGGGGTGAGCCCTTCGTCGACGCAGAGCGCGGCGGCGGTTCCGGCGGCCTCGCCGAGGGTGGCGCAGGTGGCCATCACGCGGGTGGCGCCGAAGGCGATGTGGGTGGCGGAGATGTTGCGCCCGGCGAAGAGCAGGTTCGTCACGTTCGCGGAGTACAGGGAGCGCAGCGGGATGTGGAAGATGCCGTCCGCGTAGCGCTGGCGGGCGCCGGGCTCTTCGGCGTACATGCCCTGCACGGGGTGGAGGTCGACCGACCAGCCGCCGAAGGCGACCCGGTCCTCGAACTGCCGCTGCTCCAGGATGTCCTGTTGCGTCAGGACGTAGTCGCCGACGAAGCGCCGGTACTCGCGCTTGCCGGGGAGGCTTCCGACCCACTCCAGGGTGAGGTTCGCGGCGTCGGGGAACTCCCCAGAGTTCTTGATGTGGTCCCAGATGCCCATGATGGCGCCCTGGAGTTCGTCGCGGATCCGCTCGTTGTCGTGGACGGTGTCGAGCTCGCCGCCCCACTCGATCCACCAGTAGTCGCAGCCGTTGTCGCCGGTGCGCAGGACGCGGTTGCGCAGGATGGGCGTCGAGGTGAGGTCGCGGGCGTAGGCGGGCGGGACGAACTTGACCGGGTGGCCCGCGTCCTTGGTGTGGAAGAGGATCGTCGAGCCGAGCAGTGCCTCGTCGGCCTCGTCGGGCGCCCACGGTTCGCCGTGCTCGGAGCGGGCCTCGCGGCCCACCCGGTAGCGGGCCCCGGCGAGATGGCCGAGCAGCCCGTCGCCGGTGCAGTCGAGGAACTGCCGTGCGTGGAAGGTGATGCGGCGTTCCGAACCCATCATCCAGCCGGTGCAGGAATGCACTTCGCGTGCGTCCTGTGGGCCGGACGCGTCGACTTCCCGCACGTCGGTGTTCAGGTAGAGGTCGATCAGCGGTTCGGCGAGGACCGCGTCGAGGACCACCTGGTCCCAGTAGTACGGGTTGCCCTCGGGGTTGCGGTACTGGTTCTCCGTGTAGAGCTCGCCCATGATGCCGCTCTCGCGGGCCCAGCGGTGCACGCCGTGCGCGGTGGCGCCGCAGACCCAGACGCGTATCTCGCTGCTGGCGTTGCCGCCCAGGACCGGGCGGTTGTGCACCAGGGCGACCCGGCGCCCGAGCCGGGCGGCGGCGATGGCCGCGCACGTCCCCGCAAGCCCGCCGCCGATCACGGCGATGTCGTAGTGGGCCTCTTCTTCCCGCACGTGCGGCCTCCTCGGTGATGGTTCGAGCCGCCATGAACGTACATCACATGCATATTGTGCAACCACTGTTCAGCCAGTGGGATCTGCAGTAAGTTCGCGCCGCATTCCCCCCCCGCCCGTGAAGGAGTCACCATGCGACGCCTGTACGTCCTCTCGGCCCTGACCGCCGCGCTCACCCTCGTATCCGCCCCGCAGGCCACGTCCGCCGACACCACCGTCGAGACGGTCCCGTACGCGATGGACTCGTCCAATCAGGCCGCCTGGTGGACGCCCGTCGCCACCTACAAGGGGCGCGGCCAGTACACGTACTTCGCCTTCAACGAGCCGGGGTCGACGGCCACGACGCACCGCCCGGCCATCGCCCGCCGCGACCCCGACGGCGTCTGGAGCCGGCTGCCGCTGCTCAACAGCGACGGCAAACAGGCCGAGTTCGCCGACGACAACGGCCACAACCAGCCGTCCGTCGCCCGTGACGGCAGCGGCCGGCTGCACGTCTTCACGTCCATGCACGGCAACTCCTGGCGCTACTTCCGCACGGAAGGTCCGGGCACCGGCGTCACCGACCACGCCGCCGAACTCCCCGACCAGGGCGTCGGCATCACGTATCCCGTCCTGACGACCGCGCCCAACGGCGACCTGTACCTGACCGCCCGCGTGGGCATCGACGCCGAGCAGCGCCCGGGCAAGCTCTACCGATGGGACAACGCCGCCTCGAAGTGGAGCGTCGTCGCCACCTTCGCCACCGCCCAGTACCGCTCCGTCTACCCGGACGACCTCGCCGTCGACAGCGCCGGACGCGTGCACATCCTGTACGAGTGGGCGAAGGCACCGGCGTCCGCCTTCCGGCACCAGCTCTCCTACCTGCGCTACGACCCGTCGACCGGCACCTTCGCCGACAGCACGGGCGCCGCGGCCACCGTCCCCGCCACACCCGGCACCGCCGACGTCGTCCAGGGCCTGACCAGCGGCGAGGAGTGGAGCATCGACAACACCGGGTACACAGGGCCTGCGGTGCAGAGCGCCAAGCTGACGCTCGACGGCGACGTGCCCAAGGTGGCCTTCCGCTACCGGTCCGCCGAGAGCGCGGGCGACTTCCGCGTCTACTACGCGTATCCGAGCGGCGGGGCCTGGGCCCGGCAGACCGTGTACGCGGGCGGGCAGACGAGCGCCGCACTCGGCATCACCTGGGACGAGACCGACGGCAAGCGCGTCTATTACGTGACCGCGTCCGGGACCGACCGGGTCTTCGCGGCGACCGAGTCGGCCGGCACATGGACGGCGCGGTCCGCGACGCCCGGCGTCCCGGCGGACCGCCTGGCCGTACGCCGGGACTCGGACGGGAACGACGTGCTGTACCTGCCGGACACCGCGCACAACACCCTTTACTACGCGCGCCGTTGAGGCCCCGGAGCAGGCGATGGGTCACGCGATGCCGCCGTTGCTCATCAAGAGCTGACCGTTGATCCAGCCGCCCGCCTCGGAGCACAGGAAGTCGACGAGGTGGGCGGTGTCGCGCGGTGTGCCCAGGCGGCCGAGCGGGGTGGCGTCGAGGCACGCCGCGCGGATCTCGTCGGACATCCAACCGGTGTCCACGGGGCCGGGGTTGATCGCGTTGGCCGTCACCCCGAGATGGGCGAGTTCGCGGGCGGCGGCCGTCGTGATGCGGTCCAGGGCGCCCTTGCTGGCGCCGTAGGGCAGGTTGCCCACGGTGTGGTCGCTGGTGAGGCTGATGACGCGGCCCGTGCCGTGCGCGCCGGTGAAGCGGCGGCCGAACTCGCGGATCAGCAGCCAGGTCGCGCGGGCGTTGACGGCGAAGTGCCGGTCGAAGCTCTCCACGGTGGTGTCGAGCAGCCCCGAGTCGACCGACTCGCAGTGGCACATCACCAAGGCGCTCACGTTGCCGAGCCGCTTCTCGGCCTCGTCGAAGACGCGGGCGGGGGTGCCCGGGTCGGCGAGGTCCGCCTCGATGGCGGCGCGCGCCGCGCCCTGCCCGGCGAGTTCGCGGCCGATCGCGTCGGCGGCCCCCGCTTCCCGCCCCCAGGCCATGCGGTCGTCGTAGGGGGTCCAGTAGGTGAAGGCGATGTCCCAGCCCGACGCGGCGAGCCGCCGGGCAACTCCCGCGCCGATTCCGGCCGTTCGGCCCACTCCGGTGACCAGGGCGATGGGGCGGGCGGGGTGCGCGGTCCGGTCCTCGGGTGTCGTCACGGTCCCGGATCCTCCCCGCCCGCCGGACGCGGCGTCAACGGAAATTCGCTCGCCCGGCCGGACGCCCGGTCGTTAGGCTCCCGTGCATCGACAGGGGGAGTTCGAGATGGGTACCGGGGACGGGCCGAGCGGCCGTCTTGGCGTTCTGCTCGACCAGTTCGACCGCGCCAGGGAGACGGCGGACGCCCGCCTCTCCGGGCTCGGCGACGGCGAGTACCCGTGGGAGCCCGCGCCCGGCTGCCGGTCGGTGCGGCGGCGCGGCAAGGCGGTGACATCGCCGCGGACTGGAGCGTGGGCGTCGAGCGGGTGGGCCAGGTCCTCGCCCACACCGGCCCGCCGGACCCGGATCCCGTGCACATGACGACGCTCGCGTGGCGCCTCGGGCATCCGCACTTCCGCTTCGCGGGCCGGCGGGAGTGGACGTTCGGCGAGCGCCGTACGGACCCGAAGGACCTGGTCGGCTTCAGCCCGTCGGCGGCCGTGGCGCTCGACCGGTTCGGGGCGGTGCTCGACCGCCGGCGCGCCGGTGTGGCCGCGCTCGGCGACGAGCAGCGCGACGCGATCGGCCTGTCGCAGTACCCGTACGGCTCGGACCCCGACGGCGCGTTCGTCGACGTGCTGTGGGGGACGGCCCTCGAGTTCATCCACCACAGGGCGGAGATCGGGCTGCTGCGCGGCCTGTGGCGGGCGCGCTTCACGCGCTGAGCACACCCACCAGAAGGGACGCGGTGACGCCGACGACGGCGCTCACCGGCTCCCACCTGCGCTGACACCGCACGGCTCACCCATAGAGCCAGAGCGACGCCATGCGCGACACCATATGCACTACACATGGCGCCACTGATGTGCCATCATGGCGTCACTAACGGCGCAGGGGCGGCGCGGACCGCGGGCCCCGCACCATCGAAGGGGTGGGGGACCATGGAGACAGCACAGCGTCAGCCGCAGGCGGCACCCGGCGCCGTCGCCGCCTTCGCCCGCTTCGCACTCTGCGGCGGCGGGGTGGGGGTCGCCTCCAGCTTCGCCGTGGCGGCCCTGTCCGGATGGATCCCCTGGGCCCTTGCCAACGCGCTGATCACGGTGGCCTCCACGCTCCTCGCGACCGACCTGCACGCCCGCTTCACCTTCGGCGCGGGCGGGCACGCGACCTGGCGCCAGCACCTTCAGTCGGCCGGGTCCGCGGCGGCCGCGTACGCGGTGACCTGCGGGGCGATGCTCGTCCTGCACCTCCTGGTGGCGGCCCCCGGAGCCGCCATGGAACAGGTCGTCTACCTCTCGGCGTCCGCCCTCGCCGGCGTCGCCCGGTTCGTGGTCCTGCGCCTGGTCGTCTTCGCCCGCACCCGCGCGCAGGCCGCGCAGACCGCGCAGACCGCGTTGCCCACGCGCACGGTGGCCACGACGGTGACCCGCGCTGCGGCCCCGACGGAGCTGTGCCCGGCGGCCTGAGAAACGACGGACGGGCCCTGCCGCCTCGACAGCGGCAGGGCCCGTTCGGGTGTGTCCGCGCCTACGCCGCGACGGACTCGCTCAGGCCGCGGGACGCGATCACCTGCGCCTGGCCGTCGGTGAGCCGGTAGCAGAGGCCGACCACCGCGGTGCGGCCCGCCGCCACGCCCTCGGCGAGCGTCTGCGAACGGTCGAGGAGCAGGTCCACCGAGTGCCGGATGTGCTCGTGCAGGATCTCCTCGTCGCCGACCCGACCGGCCGCCCGGGCCGCGAGGACGCTCGGCGTCACCCGCTCCACGACGTCGCGGACGAAGCCGCCGGGGGTCTCGCCGCTCTCCACGGCGACCCGCGTCGCGGCGACCGCCCCGCACGAGTCGTGCCCGAGGACCACGACGAGCGGACTGCCGAGCACGCCCACCCCGTACTCGATGCTGCCGAGCACCTCCGGGCCCACGACGTGCCCGGCGGTGCGCACGACGAACAGGTCGCCGAGGCCCCGGTCGAAGATGATCTCGGCGGCGAGGCGGGAGTCGGAGCATCCGAAGAGCACCGCGAACGGGCTCTGGGCGGGCACGAGTTCGGCCCGGCGCGCGGCGTCCTGGTTGGGGTGGTCGGGGCTTCCCGTGACGAACCGCTGGTTACCCGCCATCAGCGTCGCGAAGGCGGCGTCCGGCGTGATCGGCTGCTCGGGGGCGGACGGTATGGGCATCTCGGTCATGGATGAAGCCTACGATCCGCTCGCCGGCCTTGATCCCCGGACCAGCCAAAAGGAGTCCCTGCCGATGACGACCACCGATCACGACCAGGACCAAGACCAGGACCAGGACCGGGACCAGGGCCGGGACCAGGACCAGGGCCGGGACCAGGACCAGGGCCGGGACCAGGGCCGGGACCAGGACCAGGGCCACGACCGCGCCCGCGCCCACGACGACGCACTCGACGCGGCGCTCGACGACCCCGTCGGTCACGCGCTCCGCGGCCCGCACGCGCATCTGGCCCGCCGGCTCGGCGCCGCGGCCACGTATCTGCCGGACGTCGCGACCTTCGCCGCGCTCCCGGCCGACGCGGGGCCGGCCGCCTGGGCCGATCTGGCGGCGCTGCTCGGCCCCGGCTCCCTCGCCGACCTGTTCAGCTCGTCGGCGACGCCGCCGGACGACTGGGAGCCGGTGTTCTCCCTCGACGGCCTCCAGCTGACGCTTCCCGCGAACCGCGCCCCCTCTCAGCCCCAGGACGACCCGCGCATCGTCGAACTGGGCGCCGCCGACGTCCCCGACATGCTCGCCCTCGTCGCCCGTACGAGACCGGGCCCCTTCTGGCCGCGCACCCACGAACTCGGCACGTACCTCGGCGTCCGCGACGAGGCCGGCGCGCTCGTCGCCCTGGCCGGTGAACGGCTTCGCCCGCCCGGCCTGACCGAGATCAGCGCCGTCTGCACCACCCCCGAGGCCCGCGGCCACGGCCAAGCCGCGCGTCTGGTGCGCGCCCTGGCCGTCCGGATCGAGGCCCGCGGCGAGCTCCCCTTCCTGCACGTGGCGAAGGACAACACCGCCGCGCTCGCCCTCTACGAGCGGCTGGGCTTCGAGGTCCGCGGCCCGGTGACCTTCCGAGGCTTCCGCACCCCCGGCGACGAAAGGAACACACCTCAGCCATGACCACGCCCGGCATATTCGACGACATCGTCGACCGCAGGAACTCCAACTCCCTGAAGTGGACCCTTTCCGAGGAATTCCTCACCCCGGAGGAAGCGGCGGCCGACCCGCTCCCCATGTGGGTGGCGGACACCGATTTCAAGGCGCCCCGCGCCGTCCGGGAAGCGCTTCACGAAGCGGTGGAGTACGGCGTTTTCGGCTATCCGGCGGGCGCCACCGCGAGCTGTCTGGCCGCGGTGACGGGCTGGCAGGCGAAGCGTTTCGGGTGGGACGTCGATCCGGCCTGGGCCGTGCAGACGGCGGGCGTCATCACGAGTCTGAAGACGGCGGTCCAGGCGTTCTCGGCCCCCGGCGACTCCGTCCTCGTCCAGCCGCCGGTGTACGCCCACTTCCATGAGGACGTCCAGCTCAACGGCCGTCACCTGGCTCTCGCGCCGCTGACGCGGACCGAGGACGGCTACGCCTTCGACGCCCGTACGTTCGAGGCCGCGATCCGCCCGGACACCAAGCTGTTCATCCTGAGTCACCCGCACAATCCGACCGGGAACGTCTGGTCCGAGAGCGACTTGCGGACCATGGGCGGGATCTGCGCCCGCAACGGCGTTCTCGTCGTCTCGGACGAGATCCATCAGGACCTGATCATCAATACGGCGAAGCGGCACATACCTTTCGCTTCGCTCGGCCCGGAATTCGCGCGGAACAGCATCACGTGCACGGCCCCGAGCAAGACGTTCAACCTCCCCGGGCTGCAATGCGCGAACGTCTTCATTCCCGACCGCCGGCTCCGCGCGGAATTCTCCCGCCAGTACGAGCGCAATCTCTTCCCACTCGTCAATGTCCTGGGCACGGTGGCCGCCGAGGCCGCGTACACGCACGGCGAGCCCTGGCTGGAGGAGCTCCTGACCTATCTGCGCGGCAACCACGCGCACTTCGCCGCGTCCGTGAACGCCGCCACGTCCCGGGTCCGCGTCCTGCCCGCCGACTCCCTCTACCTCGCATGGATGGACTGCCGGGGTCTCGGCATGGACCCCGCGACCCTCGACCGGTTCATGCTGCTCACCGCCCGCCTCTGGCTCGACCGGGGCCCGAAGTTCGGCCGTGAGGGGCACGGCTACATGCGGGTGAACCTCGGCTGCCCGCGCGCCACCGTGGACGAGGCGATCCACCGCCTCACGACGGCCGTCGCCGCGCTCCCGTAACACCCCCCTGCTCCCGCGCTCCCACCCGATGTGGTTTTCTGAACGCGTTCAACTTCCTGAGCGGGGTGGGGGTGGGGATGCTCATGAGCCGTATGACCTTGGCTCGTTGGGCCGTCGCGCTGGTCTGGTTCTACGAGGGCTTCTGGTGCAAGGTCTGGCCGGGGCGCGCGGACCAGCGGGCCATCGTGGGGGACGTGCCGTTGCTTGACGGCTGGTCCGTGACGGCGGCTCTCGTGGCGATCGGGCTCGCCGAGGTGGCGCTCGGCATCTGGGTCCTGACCGGGCTGCGGCCGGTCGCCGCCGCCCTCGTGCAGACGGCCCTGGTGGCCGGGTTCAACGCGGGCGGCCTGCTGTTCAGCCCCGGCCAGATCGACGAACCCGGCCGCCTGCTCACCCAGAACCTGGTCTTCGTCGCGCTGATCTGGGTCCTGGCGCGGACGTCCCCGAGAGCGGGGCTCCGATGACCGGCACCCCGTGGGCCCGCGGCCGGATCGTCAGCGGGACGGGCGGCCCCCGCCTCCTCTTCGGGCGGATGTACGAGGACCACGGCGTCGAGCTCGACCGCCTGCCCGCGCCCGGCGCCCGGGTCCTGTGCATCGCCTCCGCCGGTGACACCGCGGCCGCGCTGCACCGGGCGGGCCACGACGTGACGGCCGTCGACGTCAACCCGGTGCAACTCGCCTATGCGCGGGAACGGCTCGCCGGGGGCGCGACCCTGGAGGGTTCGGCCGAGCGGCTGATGCGCCTCGGCCGCGGCGCCGCGGGCGCCGTGCTTCCGGCCTGGCGCGGGCCCGCACTCCGCGCCTTCCTCGCGCTCGACGACCCGGCACGACAGGCCGAGCACTGGCGCACGTGCCTGGACGGGCCCGGGCTGCGCCGGCTGATGCGGATCGCGCTGCGGCCGGGCGGCGCGCTCGCGGTGGCGCTGCGCCCCTCGTTCGCGCCCGTGGTCCCCGCACGCTTCGACACGGTGCTGCGCCTGCGCCTGGAACGCACCGTCGCCGAACACCCCAATGCCCGTAACCCGTGGCTGTGGCGGCTGCTCGCGGGGGCCGAACCCCCGGACGCCGAG
This sequence comes from Streptomyces sp. NPDC052225, assembly GCF_040679615.1. NCBI lineage: Bacteria > Bacillati > Actinomycetota > Actinomycetes > Kitasatosporales > Streptomycetaceae > Streptomyces > Streptomyces sp. NPDC052225. The sequence continues at coordinate 53,392 of NZ_JBFAVD010000008.1, forward strand.
CGGCTGTTCGCCCCCGGCGTCCGCCTCGTCCGGGGCGATGTGGTGGACATCCTCGAACGCTCGCCCCGCGGCGCCTACGACGCGGTGACGCTCTCGAACGTCCTCGACGGCCCCGGCCGCGCCTTCGCCCACCGCCTGCGCGCCGCGGTCCGGCACGCCGTACGCCCCGGCGGCGTCGTGGTCCTGCGCAGCTTCCGGGAACCGGGACCGGCCGGGCCCGGCTGGGCGGCGCGGGACCGCTCCGCTTTGTGGGGCGTCGTACGTGTGGTGCGCCTGGGCGCGGCACGCGATGGTTCCGACGACAGGAGGGTCGACCCGTGCGACTTCTGACAGGCATGGCTCATAGGGCGCCCCAGGCGCACCCGGTACACCCGGTACACCCGGTACACCCGGCGCACCTGATACGCCGTCACCCCATCCCCATGCGGACGCACTTCGCGCACTCCCTCGTCCTCACCTACGCCCTTCCCGCCGAGGTGCTGCGCCCCCTCGTGCCGCCCGCCCTGACGCTCGACACGTACCAACGCGGCGGCGAGGGACCGGAGTTCGGTTTCGTGGCCGCCGCGCTCGTCGACACCCGCGACTTGCGGCCGGCCTTCCTGCCCGCCCGGTTCGGCGGCGACTTCCTGCTGACCGGGTACCGCGTCTTCACCCGCTTCCCGACGCCCGGCGGCCGCACCATGCGCGGCCTGCGGATCCTGCGCAGCGACACCGACCGGCGCCTGATGCGGCTCGGCGGGAACCTGCTCACCCGCTACAACTACCGCCTGGCGTCGATCAGTTCACGCGCCGACGAGGAGCATCTGGAGTTCCGCGTCGACAGCGCCGACGGACGCGCGGACTTGCAGGTGCGCGCCGATCTGCGGGGGCCCGCGCCGCTGCCGCCGGGCAGCCCGTTCGCCGACGAGCGCGCCGCCCGCCGCTTCGCCGGACCGCTGCCGTACACCTTCGAGTACGAGCCGCGGACCCGCTCCGTGATCGTCATCAAGGCGTTCCGCACCCGGTGGGACCCGCGGCCGGTCGCCGTCGACGTGCCGCGTCTGACGTTCTTCGACCACGGCCCGCTCGCCGGAACCCGGCCCGTCCTCGCCAACGCCTTCCACGTCGCGGGCGTCGACTACGGCTGGGAGCGCGGCGTGCGGCGCGATGCGGCGGGCGGTGCGCGATGACACCGCGCCACTCGGGGGTGCGTGACGTCGTCGCGTACAACTGGCCGCAGTACGCGGCCGGTCTGACCGCGGCGGCGACCGCGGCCGCCGTCGCCGGACGCCTGCCCCGTCCCGTGCGCCGCCTGGCCCGTACGGGTTCGGCGGCCGCGCTCGGTCTCCTCGCCGCCGCCACGGCCGCGAGCTGGTGCGTGTACGACCGCTCTGACCTGTACGCGTACGACTGGCTGGCGGCGCTGCTCCCCCGCACCCCGTCCTCGTACGCCGTGGTGAGCTGCGGCCTCGACGAGGTCAGCGGTCCGCTCGCGGCGCGCTGGCCCGGCGCGCGCCAGGTCTCCGTCGACCTGTACGACCCGGCGCTGACCACCGAGGGTTCCATCCGGCGCGCCCGGCGCCGGGTGCCGCCGCCCGCTCACGCCGTGCCGGGCCGCCCGGGCGCGCTGCCGCTCCCCGCCGCCGGGACGGACGCCGTCCTGCTGGTCTTCGCCGCGCACGAACTGCGCCGCGCCCGGGACCGCGAGGCGCTGTTCGCCGCGTGTGCCCGCGCGTTGCGTCCCGGCGGCACGCTGATCCTCGCCGAACATCTCAGGGACGCCGCGAACACGGCCGTCTTCGGTCCCGGTGCCTGGCACTTCCTGCCCCGCGCGGAGTGGCTGCGGCTCGCCGCCCTCGCCGGACTGCGCCCCGCGGCCGAGCGCCGGGTCGCACACCTGGTCACGGCTTTCGCCTTCACCAAACCGGAGCCGGAGCCGGAGCGGACATGAGTGAACTCCTCACCCTCACCGGCCAGTTGCGCCTGGTCGGCCTCGCCCTCATCGCGATGGGCCTGGTGCACGCCGTGCTGCCGCGCGTTCTCGACTGGCCCGCCGACCTGCGCGCGAGCACCCTGCTGACCCGCCAGGTCTCGTACGCCCATCTCTTCTTCATCGCGCTGACCTGCGCGCTGCTCGGAGCGCTCCCCCTGCTCTTCGCGCCCGACCTCCTGACGGGCGCTCCGCTGCCGACGTTCCTGCTGTGCGCCCAGACCCTGTTCTGGGGTCTGCGCTGGGCCATGCAGTTCGCCTACTTCTCGCCCCGGCTGTGGCGCGGCCACCGGCTGCGCACGACGGGCCACGTCGCGCTCGCCGTGCTGTGGACCTGGGTGACGGCGGTGTTCACGACGGCGACGGCGCAGGCCCTGTCCTGACGGTCGCACCGTCGCGGCTCCCGGCCGCCGGCCTGCCGAGCATGTCCCGCAGCTCTTCGGCCCCCGCATTGGCGCCGAAGATCTCGGTGCCGGGCTGCATCCGTACTCCGTCGGCCAGGGTCCCGGCCGGGACGGGATCGAAGCCGAGGTCGTCGACGATCCGGCCGACGGCGGCGAGTGCGTCCGGGTCGTCACCGGCGACGGCGATGGCCTTGCGCCCGGCGGCGCCCACCGGCCGGGCACCCTCCTCCAGGTCGTGGTAGCCCATGTGGTTGAAGGCCTTGACGACCCGCGCCCCGGCCAGGAAGTCCCGCACCGTCGCGCTGGAGGAGACGGCCGGATCGCCGAGGTCGTCCCGTACGCCGTCCGTCTCCCACCAGTAGTTCATGGCGTCGATGACGAGCTTGCCGCGCAGCGCGTCCACGGGCAGCGTGCGGTACTTGCCAAGCGGCAGCGCGAGCACGACGGCGTCCGCGCCCGCCACGGCCTGATCGACGGTCACCGCGACGGCGCCCGGCGTCAGCACCTCCACCGTGAGCGCGATCTTCGCCGGGTCCCCGGAACCGGCGATCAGGACGCGGTATCCGGCACCGAGCGCGAGCCGCGCCAGCACGGTCCCGACCTTTCCGGCGCCGAGGACGGCGAGGGTGCGTACGTCCGTGGCGTTCATGCCTGCTCCCCCGCGAGGATGTCGCGGACCATCGGGATCACCTTCGTGCCGTACAGCTCGACGGCGCGCAGCCGGGCGCTGACCGGCACGGTCCCCGAGCCGTAGATCATGTCGAACCGGCCGACCCCGAGGCCCTTGATCGCGGCCGCCATCTTGCGGGATACCGTCTCGGGCGAGCCGATGTACAGGGAGCCGTGCTCGATCTCGCGCTCGTACTCGGCCTTGGTCACCGGCGGCCAGCCGCGCAGCGCGCCGATGCGGTCGCGCATCACCTTGTAGCGGGGCCAGTGCAGTTCACGGGCCTGCTCGTCGGTGTCGGCGACGAAGCCCGGCGAGTGCATGCCGACCGGGTGGGCGGTGGTGCCGAACTGCTCGGCGGCCCGCCGGTACAGGTCGACGTACGGGGCGAAGCGGGTGGGGCTGCCGCCGATGATGGCGATCATCAGCGGGAACCCGTACTTCGCCGTGCGCACGACCGACTGCGGTGTGCCGCCGACGCCGACCCATGTGGTCAGACCCTTCTCGGTCTTGGGGAACACGTCCGCGTCGACGAGGGGCGCCCGCTTGGTGCCGCTCCAGGTGACCGGCTTCTCCTCCAGGAGCTTCGCGAAGAGCTCGATCTTCTCCTCGAAGAGCACGTCGTAGTCGGCGAGGTCGTAGCCGAACAAGGGGAACGACTCGGTGAACGAGCCGCGCCCGAGGATCACTTCGGCCCGCCCGTTCGACAGCGCGTCCAGGGTCGCGAACCGCTGGAAGACGCGGACGGGGTCGTCGGAGCTGAGCACGGTGACCCCGGAGCCGAGCTTGATCCGCTCGGTGCGTCCGGCGATGCCCGCGAGCACGGTCTCCGGCGTCGAGATCGCGTACTCGGGGCGGTGGTGCTCGCCGAGGGCGAGGGCGTCGACACCGACCTGGTCGGCGAGGACGGCCTCGTCGACGACGTGCCGGATGGCCTGCGCGTACGAGACGAGGCGGCCGGAGTCGTCCTCGGGCACGTCGCCGAACGTGTCGAGGCCGAAGAGGAGGTCGGACATGACAGCGGCTCCTTCGTGAGCGCAGAGTCTCGGGGCGGTACGAGCTTCTCGTGGCGGTACGAGCGCCTCGGGGCGGTACGAGCGCCTCGGGCCGGCGTCTCGTGGTCGGTCACGAGCATAAACGGACTCCACCCCGCTTAATATTTCCGGAGGTAGGTTGGAGGCCATGGACAGCCCTTTCGTGCCGCTCGGACGCCCCCGCCCCGAACGCGCCGACGCCGCCCGCAACCGCGAGCAGCTCCTGGCCACGGCCCGCGCGATGGTGGCCGAGATGGGCGTGGAGAAGGTCACGATGGACGGCCTGGCCGAGCGCGCGGGCCTGGGCAAAGGCACCGTCTACCGCCGCTTCGGCACCCGCGCGGGCATCTTCCACGCGCTCCTGGACGAGGACGAGCACGCCTTCCAGGAACAGGTCATGACCGGCCCGCCCCCGCTGGGCCCCGGCGCCGAGCCCGTCGACCGGCTCATCGCGTACGGCCGCGCCCGCACCGCCTACCTCGCCGACCACCTCGTACTGGTCCGCGCCTCCCTCGACCGCAACCAGCCGGCCCCCGCCGGCGGCGCCTCCACCCTGACCCGGCTGCACCTGCGCATGCTCCTGGCCCTCGCCCGCCCGGGCCTCCCCGACCTCGACAGCCTCGCCCTCCAGCTGACAGCCGCGCTGGAGGGTCCGGTGATGCTGTTCCTCTCGCCGCCGCAGCCGACGCCCCCGACGGACTCCCCCGCGGCGGACCGCCTCGGCGACAGCTGGCAGGCGCTGATCGAGCGGATCTGCCGGCGCTAGCTCAGCCGTCGACGCCCGGCACCGCGACCGCGCGGCCCTCGGCCCGCGACCGGGTGGCCGCTTCGGCGATCGCCAGGGCCGCGCGGGCGTCCGCACCCGTGCAGGGGCTCGGCCGCGACCCCGCCACCACCTCGGTGAACGCGGCGAGTTCGGCGCGGTAGGCGTCCCGGAAGCGCTCCATGAAGCCCGGGTACGGCGTCCCCGCGGGCCATGACGCGCCGTCCGCGGAGACCAGCGGGGTCGCGTCGGTGAGGCCCGCGACGAGGGAGCCCTTCGAGCCGCACACCTCCAGGCGGACGTCGTACCCGGCGCCGTTGTAACGGGTCGCGGTGCAGGTGGCGAGCGTGCCGTCGTCCAGGGTGAGGACGCTGACCGCCGTGTCGACGTCACCGGCGGCGGCGAAGAACTCCTCCCCGCGGTTGGCTCCGGTGGCGTACACCGAGACGACCTCGCGGCCGGTCACCCAGCGCACGATGTCGTAGTCGTGCACCGAGCAGTCCCGGAAGATCCCGCCGGAGCCCGGGACGTAGCCGGCCGGCGGCGGTGTCGGGTCGGCCGTGCACGCGCGCACCGTATGCGTCCAGCCGAGGCGCCCGGCCGCGACGGCGTCCCTCAACTCCCGGTATCCGGCGTCGAATCGCCGCTGGAACCCGATGTGCAGCGGCGCCCCCGTGAGGGCCGCGAGAACGGCGTCCGTCTCCGCCAGCGAGCCCGCGACCGGCTTCTCGCAGAACGTCGGCAGCCCGGCGCGCTGCGCCGCGAGGATCAGCTCGGCGTGGGCCGCCGTGGGCGCGGCGACGACCACCCCGTCGAGGCGGGCGCCGAGCAGTCCGTCGAGGTCACCGGCGACCTCTCCCGCGACGCGGTCGGCGACGGCGCGGGCCGAGCGCTCGTCGGCGTCGTGCACCACGACGCCGCTCACCGCCGGGAGTGCGGCGAGGGTCGAGGCGTGGAACGCGCCGATGCGGCCGGTCCCGATCAGTCCTATGCGCATGGACGACACCCTTTCGTCAGACGCTTCTCTTTGTTATTACATATGGACGTGCGGATGTAGCGACGTACGGAACTTAAGGTGAAGCGCCGGATACTGTCGCGGTCGGCAGCAGCACCCAGGAGGATGCCGTGGAGTCGTTCACGAAACTGATCACCATCGATCGGGCCAGTCCGGTCCCGCTGTACTTCCAGTTCGCCCAGCAGTTGCAGCAGCTCATCGAGTCCGGGGTGCTGCCGCCCGGCACCCGGCTGAGCAACGAGATCGCGCTCGCCGACCAGTTCGGGCTCTCCCGCCCGACCATGCGGCAGGCCATGCAGCACCTCGTCGACAAGGGCCTCCTCGCCCGCAAGCGCGGGGTGGGCACGCAGGTCGTCGCCGACCGCATCCGCCGCCAGGTCGAGCTGTCGAGCCTGTACGACGACCTGGAGCGCGACGAGCGGCGTCCGCGGACGAAGGTCCTCACCGTGGAGCCCCGCCCGGCGGACGCGGCCACGGCCGCGGCGCTGCGCGTCGAGGAGGGCGCCGACGTGCTGGCCGTCGAGCGGCTCCGGTTCGCGGACGACCAGCCGATCGCGCTGATGCGCAACCATCTGCCGCTCGGCCTGGTCGAGTTGACCGCCGAGACCCTCGCCGAGGGCGGCCTCTACCGGCTGCTGCGCCGCTCCGGCGTGAATCTGCACACGGCCGAGCAGGCGATCGGCGCCCGCGGCGCGACGACGGCAGAGGCGCGGCTCCTTGAGGAGAACCGCGGCGCCACGCTGCTGACCATGACGCGCACCGCGTACGACGACGCCGGGACGCCGGTCGAGTACGGCTCGCACGTCTACCGGGCGTCGCGCTACTCCTTCGAGATGACGGTCGCGGCCCGCTGACCCCATCAGTGCCCCCGCTTGAGCAGGGCGTCGGACAGATCCGCCGCGGCGGCGTTCAGCCGCAGCCCGATCACATCGAGCCGGCGCAGCAGTTCACGGCGGCGCAGCGTCCCGGCGTCAAGGGGCTCGCGGAACAGTGCGGCGAGCGCCTCCTGGTACTCCCGGCGCACCCGCCCGGCCGCCTTGCGGGCCGCCATCGCCTGCTCCTGCACCAGACGCGGTTCGTCCGCCAGGTGCGCGACCGCCTCGCGCAGGGCGGCGAGCCCCTCGCGCACGGCTTCGAGCGCGGGCAGGTCCGCGGGGTCGCCGGGCATGCCGAACAGGTCGGTCTCGCGCACCAGGTCCCGCAGGTTGTCCAGCACGTCGTCGACCGAGCGGGAGAACCGGTAGAGGTCCTCGCGGTCGATCGGCGTGGTCAGCGTGGTGGCCAGCTCCGCCACCAGGGCGGCGCGCTGCCCGTCCCCTTCGTGCTCCACGCCGCCCATGCCGCCCCGCGCGGCGGCGGGCGCGATGCGTCCCGCGGCCAGGTCGGCGGCGAGGTCGACTCCCTTGACGGTGGCGTCCAGTTGAGCGGTCAGCAGGTCGAGCGTGCGGCGGTGGGAACGCCCCGCGAGGTCGGCCAGCACCCGGCGTACGGACATCAGGAGACTCCTCTGAGGATCAGGCCGGCCAGCGCACCGGCGGCGAACGCGGCCGGCAGCGTCACCAGCCAGGCGGTGAGCAGCGGCACGGCGAACTGCCAGCGCACCCGCCGCCCGCCCTCACTGGCCCCCGTCCCGACCAGCCCGCCCGCGATCGACTGCGTCATGCTGACCGGTGTGCCGAGCCCCGCCGTGGACAACACCGCGGCGGACGAGGCGAGTTCGGCGGACATCACCTGCCAGGGCCGCACGCTCAGCAGCCGGCTGGTCGCGCCCCGGGCGACTTTGCGTACGCCGATGAGCGCGCCGGCGGCGAACACGGCGGCCACCATCACGTCGCCCGCCTCCCACGGCCGCGGCAGCAGTGCGTCGCCGGCGAACGCGACGGCCACGACGGCGAACATCTTCTGCGCGTCGTTGGCCGCGTAGGCCAGGCACTGGGCGGCGTACGCGGCCAGTTGAAGGCCCCGCACCACCCGCGGCATGCCCCGCATGGCGGGCAGGCGGCGGACGGCCCGGCCGATGAGCCAGCCGACCGCCGCCCCCACCAGGGGCGCCGCCGCCGCGACGGCGAGGACGAGCCCGAGACGGCCCCACGCCGGACGCTCGCCCAGGGCGAGGCCGCCCCCGGCGAGTCCGCCGAGCACGGCGAGCGTCAGCGAGGTGGGCACGCCGCGCCAGGCGAGCACGAGCACCACGGCCACCGCGGCGCCCGCGCCCGCCAGGAACACCAACCGCGCGACGGCGGGCGGCCCTTGGCCGAGCCGCCCGGTGAAGGTGCGGGCGACGGCCAGGCCGAAGAGGTGGGGCCCCGCCCCGACGGCGGTCACCAGGAGCGCGAGCACCGGGCCCGCCGACCGGCCGCGGTGCCGGACGGCGAGCGCGAGCAGCGCACCGCCGTCGTTGGCCCCGCAGATGAAGACGAAGGCGAGCGCGGTGACGCACAGCGCGATGGTCACCAACCGAGGCACCTTCCTTCATGACTTCATGCGCGGCTGTCGGCATGGGCACGGGCACGGGTCGATACGGGGACGGGTACGGGCCCGGGTCAGTAGGCCCCCGCCGCCCGCATCACGTCGGCCAGATCGACGAGCTTGTAGTTGGTGTCGGTGCGGTCGCCGTCGTCGCCGGCGGCCGGGGCGTTGTAGCCGTCCTGAGCCACGAAGAGACCGGCCGGGAAGGCGCTGCCCAGCGGCTTGTTGAAGGCCGCGATGCCGTCGGTCTCCTCGGAGCCGTCGGCCTTCGGACCCGCGGCCACGCGGAAGCCGCCGGTGAACCTGTCCTCGCGCGCGGTGTCGTAGACGGCATAGGTGTAGTCGCCCTGGCTGGACGCGACGAGGTACTGGTGTCCAGAGGGCCCGCGATACAGCGTCAGCCCTTCGACGTCGGCGACCAGATGCTCGCCTCCGTAGCCGGGATCGTCGCCGGGCACGCACTCCTCGGTCGCCGGGTCGTACACGGCGGGCACCCCGAACTCCCTGGTGCGGTCCACGAGTTGGGGCCTGTCGGAGAGGTCGGCCGGCAACTTCCAGATGCCGACGTCCTCCTGGCTGATGTACACGGTGCCCCGGGCGGGGTCCACCACGAGCCCCTCGGCCTGCGGCCCGTTCCCGGGGTCCTCGCACGGGCTCCAGTCGCCGCCCGGGGTGCGGAACGTGTCGGGCAGCGCCACCGTGCGGACATGACGGTACGTCAGCGATCCGGCGGCGGTGACGGCGACCTCGAACAGGCCCACATCCGAGGTGTGCCGGCGGCTGGCCAGCACATAGGAGCGGCCGGTGCGCGGGTCGCGCCAGGCGGCCGTGCCGTACGCGGTGAGCTGGTCGTCGACGTCGGCCTCGGTGGCGGAGAAGGCGCGCGGCACGGCCGCGTCCGTGACATCGGTCAGGGGTGCGGCCGGGCGGGTGCCGTCGATGCGGTAGAAGCGGATCCGGTCGCGCCCGCGGTCGGTGACGACGGCGACGTCGGACGTGCGGCCGTCCGGGAAGCGGACCTTGGACAGGATGTCGACGTTGTTGAAGCGACCCGGCGCCGAGCCCTCCGCGGGGGCGGCGGGGGCCGGGAGTCTCTGGATGAGCGTGCCGTCGAGCCGGTGCACGTCCAGGCCGCCCTCCTTGGCGGTGCCCAGGACCAGACTGGCGCCCGGGCGGGCGGAGTCGTACCAGATCGCGGGGTCGTCGGCGTTGGCGTTGCCGCCCTGGTCGTCGTCGTACAGCGGGGGCGTCTCGGCCTTGGCGTACACGGGCGGGACGGTCGTGTTGCCGGGCAGTGGAGCGGTGGCGGCGGTCGCCGTGGTCACGGTCAGGACCGTGGCGAGCACGGCCAGCGCGGCGGCGAGTCGGGTTGTGCTTCGCATGCTTCCTCCCTGAGAGGGCTCGGTCACCCGAAGTCGCTGCGGACCTTACATAAGTATGTATGGACAAAGAAAGAGGTGGAGCGAAAGTGGAATCCAGGTGAACGGAAGATGTCCGCGAGGTCGACTCCGCTTTGCCAATCGGTGTCATCAGAATGTCTTGACATACTGCCGAACCCGGGTCGAAGCTGGCGCCCGTCGGCCGTCGAGCCCCACCCTCTCCGGCCTCAGGACCACGCCATTCCAGCCCGGTTGACGCCGGGACACTGTGGGAGGTCAGGCATGTCACGCCACATTTCCGGAACCCCTCGCCGCCGCTTCGGCCACCATCGGCTCCTCACCGCCGCCCTCGTCGCCGGAACGCTCGGCGCCGCCGCGGCGTGCGCACCGTCGGGGCCCGACCCCGCTTCCGGCACCGAGTCGGCCGGCGCCGTGAAGCCGGTCATCGACACGAAGTTCGACCTGGACAAGCTCGTCACCGCCGCGAAGAAGGAGGGCAGTGTCACCGTCTACGACAGCACCGGCGACATCACGAAGACCGCCGCCGCCTTCACGAAGAAGTACGGGATCAAGGCGACCGGCGTGAAGAGCAAGGTCGGCGAGACCCTGGAGAAGATGACCAGGGAGAACCAGTCGGGCAACGTCACCATCGACGTGACGAACTACGAGGACGGCCCGTCCCTGGTGGGGCAGTTGCTCGCGGAGAAGACCGTCTACACCTACATCCCGGGTCCCGTCGCACAGGACCTGCCGCCCTCGGGGCAGAACCCGCTCCAGGTGCTGTCCAAGGGCAACCTGTGGGTCTACAACCCCGAGCTGTTCCCCGGCGGCTGTCCGGTGCACAGCATGTGGGACCTGACGGAGCCGAAGTGGAAAGGCAAGGTCGCCCTCCAGGACCCGCTGAGCAAGCCCAACATCGTCGAGTTCTTCAACCAGTTGAAGTCCGGCGGCGACCAGCAGCTGCGACAGGCGTACCAGGACACGTTCCACAAGGCGCTGCCCGACGGTGACTCCGCCGGCGAGGCCTGGGTCAAGGGCCTGGCCAAGAACTCCCCCATCCTCACGTCCTCCGACGACGACGCGGCCGCGGCCGTCGCGGCTCCGAACCAGAAGAAGCCGCGTATCGCGCTGGTGTCCAACGCGAAGTTCCGTGACGTGAAGGACAAGGGCTACCACATGCGCGTCTGCACGGGCCTGCGGCCGTGGGCGGGCTATCAGTACCCCAAGTACTCCGCCATCGCGACGAAGGCCGAACACCCCAACGCGGCCAAGCTGTTCGTGCACTTCATGCTGACGCAGGAGGGCATCGACACGCAGCTGGACACCGGCGGCGTCCCCGGCAACCCCGAGCTCAGCACGGGGACGTTCATGCCGGCCGGCCTGACGGACTGGGACAAGCAGCTGCTCGTCTTCGACCCGTCCAAGCTGCGCGACGACTTCGAGAACCTGCAGCCGATGCAGGACCTGTGGCGGCTCAACCACGGCTGACCACCCGCCGGCCCGTTCACGCACCGGGCCGGCCCGTACCCGGGCACGTCCTCGCACACGTAACGGAGATCGCGCATGGCTGCCGCCACCCGCTCCCCCGCCACCGCAGCGCCGCCCGCCCGAGGCGGTGAACCGCCCGGAAGCCCGCGCCATCGGCTGCGCTACCGGCTGAGCGTCCTGCGGCACGAACCGACCGTTCCGCTCGGCATCCTGCTCATCGTCGTCCTGCTCTACCTGGTCGTCGCACCGCTCGTCGCGGTGCTCTCGGACTCGGCGCACGTGCAGGCCGGTGACGAGGCGGCCTCGCATCAGGCCACGGGCTCCTTCACCGGCTACTACATGTGGCGGGTGTTCCGCTCGCCGGTGGCCCAACTCCTCTTCTGGAAGCCGCTGTTGCACACCGTCGTCGTCTCCGTCGGGGTCACGGTCGTCGCCGTGGTGCTCGGCGGGTCGACGGCCTGGCTGCTGACGCGGACGAACGTGGCGGGCCGCAAGTGGCTGTCCACCGCGCTCGTCGTGCCGTACATGCTGCCGTCGTGGACGTTCGCGCTCGCCTGGCTCGCGCTGTTCAAGAACTCGGCGTCCGGCGGGCAGATCGGCATGCTGGAGGCGTGGGGTGTGCACACGCCGAACTGGCTCGCGTACGGCCAGGTGCCCATCATCATCTGCCTGGGCCTGCACTACTACCCGTTCGTGCTGCTGCTCTTCGGCAACGCGCTGCGGCGCCTGGACAGCCAACTGGAGGACTCCGCACGGATTCTGGGCGCGAGCCGGGCCACGGTCGCGCGCCGGATCACGCTGCCGCTGATGCTGCCCTCGCTGTCGTCGTCGGTGCTCCTGGTCTTCGGCCGGATCCTCGGCACGTTCGGCACGCCGTACATCCTGGGCCTGCCGGTCAACTACGACCTGCTGTCCACCTCGCTGTTCCGGTCGGTCAACAGCCACCAGCGCGGGGTCACCGCGGTGCTCGCCGGCGTCATCGTGGTCGTCGGGGTGCTTGCCATCGTCGTCGACACCCGGCTCGCCCGGGAGGCCAAACGGTTCGTGACCGTCGGCGGCAAGGGCGCGATGGACCGGGTCAGCCCCCTCGGGCGGTGGCGGTGGCCGGCCTTCGGTGCCGCGCTCGCCGTCTTCGCCGTCGGGGTCGTGATCCCGGTCGCGAGCCTGGCGCTGTCCACGGTCACCAAGACGCCCGGCGTCTTCCACAAGGACAACTTCACCCTCAAGTACTGGATCGCCGACCACCTCGGCGGCGCCCCCGGATTCCCCCACGGGGTGCTGCGCGGCGGCCAGTTGTACGAGGCCGCGTGGAACAGCCTGCGCATCGTCGGACTCGCCGCGCTCATCTGCGGGATCGTCGGGCTGCTCATCGGGTACGTGGTGGTGCGGGCGGGCGGCAGCCGGATCGGCACGGTCCTTCGCCAGATCAGCTTCCTGCCCTACATGGTGCCGGGCATCGCGTTCGCCGCCGCGTTCCTGTCCTTGTTCGCGGTGCGCCGCGGCCCGGTGCCCGCCCTGTACGGGTCGGTCACGCTCCTTGTGATCGTGCTGGCGGTCACGCATCTCCCGTACGCCTCGCGCTCCGGCATCAGCGCCATGACGCAGCTCGGCCGCGAGCCGGAGGAGGCCGCGCAGGTGTCGGGGGCGGGCTGGTTCACCCGGCTTCGGAAGATCATCATCCCGATCCAGCGGGGCGCCCTGGTCACGGGGGTGATCCTGCCGTTCATCTCGGGTCTGAAGGAGCTGAGCATCGTCATCATGCTCACCACGTCCGGCACCGAGCTGCTCACCACCTTGTCGATCAACCTCGTCGACTACGCCTACGACCAGATGGCCAACGCGGTGGTGCTGGTCATCGCCCTGGTCTCCTTCCTCGCCACCTACCTCACCCAGCGGCTGACCAGGACGAACCTCTCGTCCGGACTCGGAGGCTGACACTCATGCCGACCATCACGCTCACGTCGGTGCGCAAGAGCTACGGCTCCGGGCCGCCCGCCGTCGACAACCTCGACCTGGAGATCCCGTCGGGCTCCTTCACCTGTCTGCTCGGCCCCTCCGGCTGCGGCAAGACCACGACCCTGCGCATGATCTCGGGGCTCGAGTCGCTGAACGCCGGGACGATCACCGTCGGCGGCCGGATCATGGACTCCACGCGCGACGGTGTCTTCGTGCCGCCGGAGAAGCGCGGCATGGGCCTGGTCTTCCAGAACTACGCGCTGTGGCCGCACCTGACCGTCGCCAAGAACGTCGAGTTCGGCCTGAAGGTGCGCAAGGTCAAGTCGGCCGAGCGGGCCGAACGCACTGCCGCCGCACTGACGATGATGCAGATCGACTGGGCCGCCGACCGCTACCCGGCCCAGCTCTCCGGCGGCCAGCAGCAGCGCGTCTCGCTGGCCCGCATGCTCGCCGTCAGCCCCGACGTGCTGCTGCTCGACGAGCCGCTGTCCAACCTCGACGCCCAGCTGCGCCTGGACATGCGCGCCGAGTTGAAGCGGATCCACGACGAGACGGGCCACACCATCGTCTTCGTCACCCACGACCAGCTGGAGGCCATGACCATGGCCACCCACGTGGTCGTCATGAAGAAGGGTGTCGTCCAGCAGATGGCACCGCCCATGGAGGTCTACTCCCGGCCCGCCAACACGTTCGTGGCCCGCTTCGTGGGAAGTCCGCCGATGAACCTCGTCGACAGCGGCGAGGTCTTCGCCGCGGCGCGCGACCGCGTGGCCGCCGAATACCCGCACCTGGCAACGGAGTTGACGACCGTCGGTCTGCGCCCCGAGGCGATACGCACCGTGCCCTCGCACGAGTCGGCGCCGCCGGAGTGCCTCGTCTTCGAGGCCACCGTGAAGGCCGCCCTGCCCACCGGTTCCAGCTGGACGGTCCTGGTGGAGGCCGGGGGCACCGAGCTGTACCTGGTGGCGTACGGCGATGTGCGCGCCCACCCGGGGACGACGGTGCGCTTCGCCGTCCGCCTCACCGACCTGCACCTGTTCGACGAGGCGGGCGACCGGCTTCCCGACCACGCCGGCACGCGCGAGAACGCGAACGAGATCGCGAACGTGAACGACGAGACCGAGGAGAACACCGCCACATGGGCGAGCTGACCCGACCCACCGCTCTGCTCCTCGACTTCGGCGGCGTCGTCGTGGCGACCACCAACCGGCCTTCGTGGGCAGGGGAGTTGGCCGCGGAGCTGTACGACGCGCTGACGGCCGCCGGATGTCACGAGCTGTCCGCGGAGCACATCGAGGCGGACCTGAGGGCCGCCTCCGCCGCGGACGCGCACTGGAAGAACGCGATGAGCCGCCCGGCCGCGCCGCGCGAGATGACGTACCACCGCTTCTGGACCGAGTTCGTCGCCGCCGACTGGCCGGACGCCGCGCTCGCCTGGGTGACCGCGCACGCGCAGCCGCTGTGCCACCGGATCGGGCAGCTCAAGCAGGACCGGGCGAACCGGCCCGGCACGGGCGAACTCCTGGACACCTGCGAGGAGTTCGGCATCCGCGTCGGCATCGTGTCGAACGCGCTGGCCGGTTCGGTGCACCGTGACCACATGGCGGCGTGCGGCCTCGACAAGCGGGTGGCCGTGCAGGTCTACAGCGACGAGGTCGGCGTCCGCAAACCCAACCCTGAGCTGATCAGGATCGCCGCCCGCGCCCTGGCCGCCGAACCGGCCGACTGCTGGTACGTGGGCGACAACTACGACCGCGACGTGCTGTGCGGCCGCCGCGCCGGGGTCGGCGCCACCGTCCTCATGGAGGCCCGCGGCACGTACGACCGGCCCTACGTCGTGCAGGCCGAGCCGGACGCGGTGGTGGCCGATCCGCACGCCCTGCGCGCACTGCTGCTCGGCGCGGCGGCCCGGTGATCGCCCCGCCGCGCGCCCTGCTCCTCGACCACGGCGGGGTGCTGGTGCGGTCGGTCCAACACCCGGAGCGGATGCGGGACTTCGCCGGGCGGGTGCTGGCCCTGCTCGGGCCCGGCGCGGGCCTCGACCACGACACCGTGCTCGCCGACATCGCCGCCGGGCGGGCCGCGTACCGCGCCTGGAAGAACGGTCTCGTGCGCACCGGGGAACCCCGCGAGATCCGGCACCGGGAGCTGTGGGAGGACTTCATCGCCGCCGACTGGCCGACGGCGGCCCGCGCCCTGGTCGGCGCGGAGGCCGTACCGCTGTGCCGTGAGCTGATCCTCGCCGAGAGCGACAAGACACTCGCGCCCGGCATGCCGGAGACGTTGCGGCTGGCCCGCGCGCACGGGGTGCGCACCGGCGTCGTCTCCAACACGCTGCTCGGTTCCCTCAACCGGGACATGGCCGAACGCCTGGGCACCGCCCCCTGCTTGGACGTGCAGGTGTACTC
The DNA here is from genome assembly GCF_040679615.1 of Streptomyces sp. NPDC052225. Taxonomy (NCBI): domain Bacteria; kingdom Bacillati; phylum Actinomycetota; class Actinomycetes; order Kitasatosporales; family Streptomycetaceae; genus Streptomyces; species Streptomyces sp. NPDC052225. The sequence goes on from NZ_JBFAVD010000008.1 coordinate 68,944, forward strand.
GGACGAGATCGGGCTGCGCAAACCGGCCGCCGACACGATCCGCCTGGCGGCGCGTGCGCTGTCGGTCGACCCGGCCGACTGCTGGTACGTGGGCGACAACTACGACCGCGACGTGCTGTGCGGCCGCCGCGCCGGCGTCGGCGTCACCGTCCTGATGCGCCCGGCCGGCCGGCGCGATCCCGCGGCCCGGCCCCGGCCGGACGTCGCGGTCGCCGACGGTCACGGGCTGTACGAGCTGCTGCGCGCCGCACTGACGACGAAGGAGAGCACCGCCGCATGAACGAACTCGACGATCTTTCCACCCACTTGAGGGAGGTCGCCACCGAGGCGGCGCTCGCCGTGGCGCCCGATCTGCTCGCGGCCTTCCGCGGCGCGATGGACGTGGACTTCAAACGGGACGAGCACGACCCCGTCACCGTGCACGACCGGCGCGCGGAGGAGCGGATCCGCGAGGTGCTGCTGCACCGCGTCCCGGGCAGCACCGTCGTCGGCGAGGAGGGCGGTCGCAGGGACGGCTCCGGGCGGATCGCCTGGTACGTCGACCCGATCGACGGCACCGCCAACTTCGCCCGGGGGCTGGCCTTCTTCTGCACCTCGGTCGGCGCCACGGTCGACGGGGAGCCGGTGGCCGGGGCGATCGTCGATCCGGTCGCCGGGCATGTCTTCACCGCCGACACGGGCGGCTCCCGGCTCGGCGGCGAACGGCTCGCGCCCGCCGGAGTGCGCGACGAGGCCAGGGGCCTGCTCATCACCAGCTTCCCCACCAGCCGCGAACTGGCCCGCAGCGACCCCGAGACGCTGCGGCGCTTCGGTGAACTCGTCGCCCGGTACGGCACCGTGCGCCGCACCGGGAGCGCCGCGCTGACGCTCGCGCACGTCGCGGCGGGCTGGTGCGACGCGGCGCTCGGCACCTCGGTGAACGCGTGGGACATCTGCGCGGCCCGGGTGCTGGTGCGCGGCTCCGGCGCCGTGTACACCGCCTTCGCGGGAAACGGGGACGGGAGCGGCGACGACGGGGGCGCGGGCGGCTGGGACCAGCGCGGATATCTGGCCCACACCGCGCGCCTGAACCCCGTCGTCGTACGGGAGTTCGTCGACTGGTACGAGTCCGGGCTCTCCCGGAGCGCCGCATGAAGGCCGCCACCGGCACGGGTCTGCGCTACCCGTGGATCGTCACCGACCTCGACGGCACGCTCGTCGGCCGCGACCTGGAGATCGTGCCGCGCAGTGCGCTGGCCCTGCGCCGCTTCCAGGACCTCGGCGGCACCGTCGTCATCGCCACCGGCCGCAACGAGGTCTCGGCCGGCCGCTACCACCGCGCGCTCGGTCTCACCACCCCGATGATCGTGTACAACGGCGCCCGGATCGTCGACCCGGTCTCGGGCACCCGGCTGCTCGACCTGGACCTGGGCGCCGCCTGGCGGCCGCTGTGCGAGGGCCTGTTGCCGCGGTTGCCGGAGGGCGTCGGGGCGGTGGCCTTCGCCGGTGAGGACGCCCATGTCCTGCGGGCCGCACCGGCGCTGGCGGCGTACGCGGGGCGGGACCGGATCACGTTGCTGGACAGTCCCGCACCCCGCACCCCGGCGAAGGTGATGCTGATCGCCGACCGCCCGGGTCTCGGCCCCCTGGCCGAACTCGCCGCGCAGCACTGCCCCACGGCCCGCCTCGTGCAGTCGGAGGACACCTACCTGGAGCTCCTGCCGGCCGACGCGGGCAAGGAGCAGGCGCTGCGCCGGCTCGCCGAGCACGCGGGCCTCTCCCTGGACCGGATCGCAGCGATCGGCGACAACCCGAACGACACCGGCATGGTCCGCGCGGCCGGCCTGGGCGCGGCGGTCGGCGACGGGCACAAGGACGTGCGGGCCGCGGCCGACGTGGTGGTGGGCCCGTGCGCGCTCGGCGCGGTCGCGGACCTCGTGGACCGCGTCATCGCGGACCGGGATGTCGTGGGCCGGGACGTCGTGGGCCGGCCCCGATGATCCTCACCGTCCTCGGCTCCTCGGGGTCGGCGCCGGGCCCCGGCAACCCGTGTTCCGGCTACCTGGTCGAGCACGCAGGCCACCGGCTGCTGCTCGACCTCGGCACCGGGGCGTTCGGGGCCCTCCTCGGCCACGTACGCCCCGCCCTCGTCGACACGGTGGTGATCACCCACCGGCACGCCGACCACTCCGCGGACCTGGCGGTGCTCGCCTACGCCCTGGAGAAGCTGGGCGGCCGCACGGAACCGGTCCGGGTGATCGCGCCGGCCGGCGTAGGGGAACGGGTGGGGCGGACGTCCGTGCTGGCCTTCGAGGAGGCCGGGGCCGGCGGCCTGGCGTGCGGCCCGTTCCGGGTGCGGCTCGCCCGGGTGCGGCACTCGGTCGAGACGTACGCCGTGCGCGTCGAGGACGAGCGGGGCTCACTGACGTACACCGGCGACTCGGGCCCGTGCCGGGAACTGGCCGAACTCGCCCATGGCAGCGGGGTACTGCTCGCCGAGGCGGCCCTCGGCCCCGGCGACGGGCCCGGTGTGCCGGCCGTCCGCTGGGACGCGGACCACACCGCCCCCGCGCCCCACCATCTGACCGCGCACCAGGCGGGCGACCTCGCCGCGAGGGCCGGCGCCGGGCTGCTGGCGCTGACGCATGTGCGCCCCTGGGACGACCCCGTCGCCTCGCTGGCGGCGGCGCGCTTCCCGGGACCGGTGGTCCTGGCGTCGCCGGGACTGCGCCTGACCCCTCCCGCGGAGACGCGATGAACCACGACGGCACCTCCCTGGCCCATCTCGCGGTGGCGTTCGCCCTGTGCACGGTCATCGGCACGGAGCGCGAGTACCGGCAGAAGTCGGCGGGCCTGCGCACCCACGTCCTGGTCGGCCTGGGCTCCGCCCTTTTCATGCTCGTGTCGAAGTACGGCTTCTCGGACATGCTCGGCCTGTCCGGGGTGGCGCTCGACCCGTCACGGGTGGCGGCGCAGATCGTGTCCGGCATCGGCTTCATCGGCGGCGGGCTCATCTTCGTACGCCGCGACGCGGTACGGGGGCTGACGACCGCGGCCAGTGTCTGGCTGTCGGCGTCCATCGGCGCCGCCGCGGGCGCGGGGCTGCTGGAGCTGGCCTGCGCCGTGACGGCCGCGTATCTGCTGGTCGCGTTCGTCTTTCCGGTGCTCGCCCGGCGGTTGCCGCGGTCGCCGGCGGACTCGGTGCTGCTGCGGGTCGGTTGTCGCGACGGGCGCGGGCTGCTGGGCGAGATCGTCCAGGAGTGCACCGACGCGGGGTTCCACGTGTCGGGGTTGCGGTCGGCGGAGGGCGGGGACGCGCGGGCCGGCGTGACATTGGCGCTTTCGGGGAAGGGCCTGCGGGACGAACTGGTCCCGCGCCTGTCGCGCCGGGACGGCATCACGGAGGTGACCTTCCTGGAGGACGAGGCGGACTGAGCGGTGCCGCCGGCCTTGCGCGCACCACGCACGAGAGATTCATGAGTCAGTATGTAAGGACAATAGGTTGACAGGGTATTGCAGCGAAGTGCAGGCTCGCATCACGCGGGCGGGACACCGCCCCGCCCGCATCACCGAAGGAGGCAGGCCGTGACCACACCCCTTGCCCGGCGCGTCGCCGGAGCGCCGATCTCCTGGGGGGTCTGCGAGGTCCCGGGCTGGGGCCACCAGCTCGCCCCGGATCTGGTACTGCGCCAGATGCGTGAAGTCGGTCTCAGGGCAACGGAGTTCGGGCCCGAGGGTTTTCTCCCCGACGCCCCGGCCGAGAAGGCGGCGACGCTCGCGTCGTACGGCCTCGAAGCGGTCGGGCAGTTCGTCCCCGCCGTCCTCCACGACCCGGGCCACGACCCGCTCCCCCAGGTCGAGGCGGCCGTCGCCGGTCTCGTCGCCGCCGACGCGGGCACGGTCGTCGTCGCGGCCGCCACCGGGTCCGACGGCTACGACGCGCGCCCCGCGCTCGACACCGCGGGCTGGGCGTCGCTCCTGGCCAACCTCGACCGGATCTCCGCCGTCGCCGCCGACGCCGGACTCGTCGCGACCCTCCACCCGCACGTCGGGACGATGGTCGAGTCCGGCGAGGAGACACGGCGCGTCCTCGACGGATCGGGCATCGGACTCTGCCTGGACACGGGCCATCTGCTCATCGGCGGCGCGGACCCGGTCGCCCTCGCGGCAGAGCACCCCGAGCGGGTCGCCCACGTCCACCTCAAGGACGTACGCCTCGATCTGTGCGAGCGGGTGCGGTCCGGGCGGACGAGCTACACGGAGGCGGTCGCCGCCGGGATGTACGTGCCGCTGGGCGCCGGGGACATCGACATCGCCGCGATCGTCGGGCTTCTTGAGAACGCCGGGTACGACGGGTGGTACGTGCTCGAACAGGACACCGTGCTGACGTCCGCGCCGGACACGGGCGCAGGACCCGCCGACGACGTGCGCGCCTCCGTCGCCCACCTCCTCTCCCTCGCCCCCGCCGCGAAGGGCTGAGCCATGGCCCACGACCTCGTCGCCCTCGGGCGCACCGGCGTCGACATCTACCCGCTCGACCACGGCGTCGGCCTCGAACAGGTGCGTACGTTCGAGAAGTTCCTCGGCGGGAGCGCCACGAACGTCGCCGTCGCGGCCGCGCGTCACGGCCGCACCGCCGCGCTCGTCTCGCGGGTCGGCCAGGACCCCTTCGGCTGTTACGTGCGGCAGGAGGCGGAGCGGCTCGGCGTGGACCCGGCCCACATCACCGCGCTCACCGCACCGGGCGGGCCGCCGACCCCGGTGACCTTCTGCGAGGTCTTCCCGCCCGACGACTTCCCGCTCTACTTCTACCGGCACGGCGGCGCGCCCGATCTGCTGATCGAGCCCGCAGACCTGCCGCTCGACGACATCCGGGACGCGGCGGTCTTCTGGGCGACGGTGACGGGCCTGTCGGCCGAGCCGAGCCGGGCCGCGCACTTCGCCGCCTGGCGGGCCCGCGCCCGGCGCCCCCACACCGTCCTCGACCTGGACTACCGGCCGATGTTCTGGAGCGGCCCCGACGAGGCCGCGCGCCAGGTGGAGCGGGCCCTCGGCCACGTCACCGTCGCCGTCGGCAACCGGCAGGAGTGCGAGGTCGCCGTGGGCGAGACGGAACCGGGGCGGGCGGCCGACGCGCTGCTCGACCGCGGACTCGAACTCGCCGTCGTCAAACGGGGGCCCGAGGGGGTGCTCGCGGCCACCCGCGACGAGCGGGTGGAGGTCCCGCCGTTCCCGGTCGAGGTCGTCAACGGCCTCGGTGCGGGGGACGCGTTCGGCGGCGCCCTCGTGCACGGGCTGCTCAGCGGCTGGGACCTGCGCGAGGTCGTCGAGTTCGCCAACGTCGCGGGCGCGCTCGTGGCCGCACGTCTCGCCTGTTCCACCGCCATGCCGACCACGTCGGAGGTGGAGGCGGCCCTCGCCTCCCCGCCGACGGCCCAGCACCTGGGGACCGCATGATCGACGCCGCACGACTCACCGAGATCCGGGCCCGCGAGCCCGAACTCATCGGACGCGCCTGGCAGAAGCGTTCCCGGCGCCCGCTGACCGGGGACGACGGCCGGCTCCTGATCGTCGCCGCCGACCACCCGGCCCGCGGCGCCCTCGGAGTGCGGGACGACGGCGCGGCCATGGCCAGCCGCACCGGGCTCCTGGACCGTCTGGCGACGGCACTGTCCCGGCCGGGCGTCGACGGCGTGCTCGGCACCCCGGACCTCCTCGACGACCTGGTCCTCATGGGCGCCCTTGAGGACCGGATCGCCATCGGCTCGATGAACCGGGGCGGGCTTCAGGGGTCCGTCTTCGAGCTCGACGACCGGTTCACCGCGTACACCGCCGAGGCCGTCGCCGCCCAGGGGCTCGACGGGGGCAAGGCGCTGGCCCGCATCTGCCTCGACGATCCCGGGAGTCTGCGCACCCTGGAGTCGACGGCGGCCGCGGTCACCAGCCTCGCCGAGCACAGCCTGATGGCCATGATCGAACCGTTTCTGACGGTACGTCAGGACGGCCGGGCGCGTAATCTCCTCGACCCCGACAGCGTCATCAGGTCGATCCACATCGCGAGCGGGCTCGGCGCGAGCAGCGCCTACACCTGGCTGAAGCTGCCGGTCGTCGACCAGCTCGACCGCGTCCTGGACGCGACGACCCTGCCGACGCTGCTGCTCGGCGGCGACCCGCAGGGCGACCCGCACGACACGTACGCGGCCTGGGGCGCCGCCCTCACCCTCCCCGCGGTACGCGGCCTGGTCGTCGGGCGCACCCTCCTCTACCCGCCCGGCGGCGACGTCGCCGCGGCCGTCGACATCGCGGCCGGTCTCGTGCACGGGAGCGTCCGGTGAGGAAGAACATGAACGCACCCCGGGCCACGACGGTCCGGCTGACCGTGGCGCAGGCCCTCGTGAGGTTCCTCGCCGCCCAGCGCACCGAACGCGACGGCGAGCACCGGCGGATGTTCGCGGGGGTCCTCGGCATCTTCGGGCACGGGAACGTCGCGGGCCTCGGCCAGGCCCTGCTCCAGGCGGAACGGGAGGGACCGGGGCCGGAGGGCGGCGGACTCCCCTACGTCCTGGCCCGCAACGAACAGGCCATGGTGCACACGGCAGTTGCCTACGCGCGGCACCAGGACCGCCTGGAGACCTGGGCCTGCACCGCCTCCATCGGCCCCGGTTCCACCAATATGCTGACCGGCGCCGCGCTCGCCACGATCAACCGCGTCCCGGTGCTGCTGCTCCCCGCCGACACCTTCGCCACCCGCCGCAGCGCGCCCGTCCTCCAGGAGCTGGAACAGCCCGGCGCCGCCGACATCTCCGTCAACGACGCCTTCCGCCCCCTGTGCCGGTTCTTCGACCGGGTCAGCCGCCCCGAGCAACTGCCGTCCGCCCTCCTGGGCGCCATGCGGGTGCTCACCGACCCGGTCGAGACGGGGGCGGCGACGATCGCGCTGCCGCAGGACGTGCAGGCCGAGGCGTACGACTGGCCCGCCGAACTGTTCGCCGAGCGGGTCTGGCACATCGCCCGGCCGCCCGCGGAGGCGGCGCGCGTCGCCGCCGCGGCCGCGTTGCTCCGCTCTGCGCGGCGTCCGCTGATCGTCGCGGGCGGCGGCGTCCACCACTCCGGCGCGGAGGCGGCCCTGACCGCGCTGGCGGAGGCGACCGGCATCCCCGTAGGCGAGACGCAAGCGGGGAAGGGCTCACTGCCGCACGGGCATCCGCGGTTGATGGGCGGGGTGGGTTCGACCGGCACGACCGCGGCGAACGCGCTGGCGCGGGACGCCGATGTCGTCGTCGGTGTCGGCACCCGCTGGAGCGATTTCACGACCGCGTCGCGAACTGCCTTCCAGGATCCGGGAGTTCGCTTCGTCAATCTCAACATCGCCGGCTTCGACGCGGGCAAGCACGCGGGCCTGTCCGTCGTGGCCGACGCCCGCGAGGCGCTCACCGCGCTGACGACGGCGCTGCGCGGCCACCGCGTACCGGCCGAGCACGAGGAACGGCAGTCCCGGCTCTGGCAGCAGTGGAACCGACAGGTGGAGGAGACGTACCACCCACCGGCCTCGGTGACGGACCGGCTGGCCGACGGCGTCCTCACCCAGGGCACGGTGCTCGGCTGCGTCAACGAGCTGGCCGACCCGCGTGACGTCGTCCTCTGCGCGGCCGGTTCCATGCCCGGCGACCTGCACAAGCTGTGGCGCGTGCGCGACCGCAAGGCGTACCACGTCGAGTACGGCTACTCCTGCATGGGTTACGAGATCCCGGCCGCGCTCGGCGTCCGGTTCGCCGACGACACCCGGGACGTGTTCGCCATGGTCGGCGACGGCGGCTATCTGATGATGCCCACCGAACTGGCCACCGCGGTCCAGGAACGGGTCAAGATCATCGTGGTGCTCGTCCAGAACCACGGCTTCCACTCGATCGGCGCGCTGTCGGAGTCCCTCGGCTCCCAGCGGTTCGGTACGCGCTACCGCTACCGCACCGCCGACGGACACCTCGACGGGCCCCCGCTCCCCACCGACCTGGCCGCCAACGCCCGCAGCCTGGGCGCCCATGTCATCGAGGTGCGCTCGCGCGGCGCGCTGGAGAAGGCCATCGCCGAGGCCAGGTCGCGGCCGGCCGACAGCGGCCCCGTCGTCATCCACGTCGAGACCGACCCGGCGGTCTCCGCGCCGGACAGCGGCAGTTGGTGGGACGTACCGGTGAGTGAGGTCGCCACGCTCGACTCGACGCGCGCGGCTCACGCGGTCCACACCGACCGGCGCAGGGCCCAGCGTCCCCTCCTCGCACCGCCGCCGGGCGGAGCGTCGTGATGCCCGGCGGCGGCTGAGGGGTCGCTCAGCGTTGCAGCGTCAGGACGCCCGGCCGGTACGGCAGCGCGTCGTAGGGGGCGTCCGAGTTCGGGGACTTGCCCTGGTAGAGGAGTTGCAGGTGGCACGGATCGACGGTCATCGTCTGGTCCGGGTTGGAGCGGATGAGGTCGCCGTGGCTGATGTCGTTGGTCCAGGTCGCCCCGCTGTTGGCCTTGCCCGCGAAGGGGTTGGACTCGGTGGCGGCCTGCGGGGTCCACGTGCCGTTCAGGGATGTCGCCGTGAACGAGCGGAAGTAGCGGTTCTCGTGCGCGCCCCGCGCCTCGACGATCATCAGGTACTGGTTCTGGCCCTGGACCTTGTAGACCTGCGGCGCCTCGAAGAGGTTCTTCACCGTGTCGGACATGACCGTGGTGTACGTCGAGCCGAAGTTGCCGGGGAAGTTCCCGATCGGCATGGACGCCCGGTAGATCTTGCCGTTGTCACCGGCGAAGAACAGGTACATGTTCTGGTCGTCGCCGATCAGCGTCTGGTCGATCGGTCCGGTGCCGGCGTCGGGCAGCTTGCCGGTGAACAGGGCCTGCGGCGCGGACCAGCCGTTGGGGTTGGTCGGGTCGCTCGACGTGCGGTAGCTGAAGGGCGAGGCGCCCCGCTGGTAGGTGAGGACCCAGATCTTCTTCGGCGCGAAGTAGAAGAGGGTGGGCGCGACCGCGTTCTGGCTCATCCTGGTCTGCGTGGCCTTGCCCATGTCCGACCAGTTGGTGAACGGCGCGAACGCCATCGAACCGTACGCGGTGCCGGTCGACATCGACCCGTAGACCAGGTGCTTGCCGTTGTACGTGACGTGCGTGAAGTCCTTCAGCGAGGCCCAGCCGTTCGAGGGCTGCGCGAGGGCGCCGGTCGAGCTCCACTTGTACGAGGACGGCAGCGCGCAGGTGCCGCCGGCCGACCCGGTGGGGGCGGACCACTTCTGGTTGTCGGCGTTGGCGCAGGTGTAGAGCTGGATCTTGGTGTCGTTGGAGGTGCCCGCACCGACCGCGTCGAGGCACTTGCCCGACTGCACCCCGCTGATCGTGCCGCCCGAGTTGACGTTCCACTGCTGGTTGGCGCCGCCGTTGCAGTCGTGGATGACGACTTCGGTGCCGTTCGTCGTGCCCTTCGCCTTCGCGTCGAGGCACTTGTTGCCGAACACCTTCAGCTGCTTGCCCGCGGTGTACGTCCAGCTCTGATTGGGCTGCCCCGAGCAGTCGTACAACTGCACCCGCGTGTTGTCGGCGGTCGAGGCGCCCACGACATCGAGGCAGCGGCCGGACGCCACGCCCTTGATCTGTCCGGTGCCGGCGCCCGGATCGGCCTGCGTGGTGCCCGAGTGGGCGTTGAACGCGTCCTTGACGGCGGTGTACGCGGGCTTGGCCTTGCCGCTGCTGTCGAAGAGCAGCGGCTTCTCGTCCGCGCGCCACGAGTCGCTGTCCCGTACGCCCCACACCGTGATCCCGGTGCAACGCGCCACCGCCAGACAGGCCTTGACCGCGGTCGAGTAGTGCGTGGCGGACGCCTGCGCGATGTCCAGCTCGGTGATCTGGACGTCGACGCCGAGCGCGGCGAAGTTGGCGAGGGTGGTCCTGAAGCTCGCGGGCGGGCCGCCGGCCCCGAAGTGGCTCTGGAAGCCGACGCAGTCGATCGGGACGCCGCGCGCCTTGAAGTCCTTCACCAGGCGGTAGACGCCCTGGGTCTTGGCCGCCGACCAGTCCTCGATGTTGTAGTCGTTGTAGCAGAGCTTGGCGGCCGGGTCGGCGGCGCGAGCGGTGCGGAACGCCTCCTCGATGAAGCCGCTGCCGAGCACCTTCTTGAACACCGAGTCGCGCAGCGCGCCGCTGCCACCGTCCTCGAAGGCCTCGTTGACGACGTCCCAGGCGTAGATCTTGCCCTTGTAGTGGCCCATCGTCGTCTTGATGTGGTTGTTCATGACGCCGCGCAGCGTGGTCGGGTCGCCGATCGCCTTGACCCAGTCGGGGAGCTGCGAGTGCCAGACCGTGGTGTGCCCGCGCAGCCGCTGCCCGTGCGCCAGGGCACGGTTCACGATCTTGTCGGCGGCCGCGAACCGGAAGGTACCGCGGGACGGTTCGGTCGCGTCCCACTTCATCTCGTTCTCGGGGGTGACCATGTTGAACTCCCGGTCGGCGATCGACGTGTACGTCGAGTCGCTCAGCCGCCCGGCGGCCAGCGCGGTACCGAAGTACCGCCCGGAGGGGGACGCCTCGGTGCCGAGGCCCGCGGCTCCGGCGGAGTTGGGGATGAGCGTCACGACACCGGCCACCAGCGCGGAGGCGGCGACGCCGATCGTCAGGGTCCGCCGAGGCCGGCGGCGAAGCCGGTGCAGGCCCTTGCGGGGTTCGTCCGTGTGTCTGGTCATGGGGGTGACTTTCTTCAGGGGACAGAACAGCGTGGGTGCGCCGTGGAGGGCGCCCTGAAGAGGAGGCCGGGGCGGGTGGGACCGCGTAACGAAAAAAGTCCGTGCCCGCGCGGTGACGAATCTCGCAGCCGGAAAACGTTATGCGGCGCTCAGGTCGCGGGACCGCGCACGAGGAAGGACGCCTGGCCGGTGAAGGTCCGGGTGCCGTTGGAGCCGTCGAGGCGGATGCCGCCGTCGCGCGGGCGCAGGGCGGAGCCCGGGTAGTTGTGCGCGCGCAGGGTCACGGACCCGTCGACCGTCCCGGGGCGCGGGCAGAAGGTGGCGTCCTCCCGGAACAGCCGACTGCCGTCGTCGGAGCTGAGCCGCAGCCGCAGGTAGTGGTGGCGCAGATAGCGGCCGTCGGCGGCCCGGAAGGTGACGCACCGGCTGTCGGCGAGCCCCTTGACGACGGTGAAGGTGCCCCGCCGCCGCGCCTGCTCGCCACGGCCGAGCACCGCGAAGTCCCCCGCGTAGGTGAGGAATTGGCCGGGCTGGTCCACGGACTCCAGCGTCCGCGCGCCCAGCGGGACGACGGCCGGGAGCGCGGACGGGCTGACGGGGGGCGCCGACGTGCGCGAGGGGGCCGGCGCCGACGTGTCCGCCGTGGGCGCTGCCGTGACACCGGGCGTCCGGTGCTCCGGCTCGGGCCAGGCCAGGTACGTGGCGGTCCCCGTGGCGAGGACCGCGCCGGTGGCGAGCATCGCCACCGGATGGGCGGTGACCGCGTGGAGCTTGCCGAGCAGGGCGCCGCCTCCCGTCCCCGCACTCGTCGCGGTCGCGGTCGCGGCCATGGCCGTACCCGAGAGCAGGCCCTTCGCTGTCAGTGCGGCGAGCAGCGCGGCAGGAACGGCGAGCGGCGCGACGCCGAGCAGCAGCATCTCGGCGGGCACCCGCTCGGTCGCCGTCGCCGTGCACAGCGCACAGTCGCGGGTGTGCCGGGCGATCCGCTTGCGCCACACCGGGGCGGGAACCCCGTCCCAGCCGGCGACGGTCCCGCTCAGCCCCGGACAGCGCGGGTCGGCGGCCAGCGCGGCGACGATGGTCCGGCTCAGTTCGAGCTGCTCGCGCATGCGCTGCACCCGTACGCCGGTGTGGGCGACGCTCAGCCCCGTCGCGTCGGCGATGTCCTGCCGGGTCAGCAGCCCGGCGCACTCCTGCCACCACAGCGAGAGCAGCACCCGGTGGTCCGCGTCCAGCCAGCGCGCCGCCTCGACCGCTTGGCCCCGCTCGTCGGACAGGCGCAGCCGCAGGATCGTCGCGTCCTCGAGCGGGGCGCCGGCGTCGGGCACCGGGAGCGCCTCGTCGATGAGCGCCGTCCGGTCCTCATGGGTGCGCTGCCGCTGCCAGTACGTGGTGATCTGCCGCAGCGTGATCGACACGAGCCAGGACCGGAAACTCTCCGGGGTACGCAGGGCGGGCAGGTCGCGCACCGCGCGCAGCAGGGTCTCCTGCACGACGTCGTCGACGTCGGCATGACCGCTCAGCGCGCGTCCGACGATGTTGTACAACAACGGCAGATACGCACAGACCAGCTCCTCGCGCGCTCGCGCGTCACCGCCTTGCGCCGCGACGACCAGCCGCGCGTGATCCGCGTCCATGAGTACCGTGCCCGCCTCTTGAGGGAGAGATCCGCCGAGTGAGGCGGCATACCTTAGCGGCGGCGAACGGCTCGTCCGCGACCGCCCCTCACCCCTTGGCCATCGCCACGAGGTCGGCGTAGCGGATCACGGAGCCGCCCGCGCCCCAGGTGCCGTCGGGCTGTTCGTGGACGAGGACCCATACCCGCAGGGCGTCGTCCGGGCCGAGACCGGCGGCGGCCAGGACGGTCTTCGTCGCGTCCTCGACGAGCCCGGCCTTGCGCCGCTCGGACAGGGCCTCCCCGCCGACCCGGACACCGACCAGGTCTGCCGCCTGGACGGCTACCTCGTCCTCCAGCCGCACGCCTGAGCCGGCACTCACCATGAAGCCCCGCCCACCCGGCGGGGCTTCGTCGTTCCCGCATCGTCGCAGGTCAGCCGCTCCGTCTAGGAAAGATCCTTCCCATGGTGGCCCAACCGCCCCGGCTGCGCATGCAGGCCGCCGACCACCCCACCGACCCCCGACTCACCGCCCTGGTCGGGGAGTTGTCGGTCGCCGACGCCCAGTTCCGTCAGTGGCGGGCGGGCGACCCCGACCAGCAGCTCATCACCTGGTCGGCGCCCTTCAGAGGTCAGTTGAGCGGGTCGAGGAAGGTCAGTTCCGAGGCGTCCTCCTCGATCAGCGGGGCGAGCGCGGCGTTGAACGGGCCGCCGTAGGGCGCCTGGAGGTGCGCCTGGAAGGCCGCCTCGTCCCGGTACACCTCGAAGATCCAGTAGGCGCGGGGCCGGGCCGCCTTGGTGTAGACGTCGAAGGCGAGGTTGCCGTCCTCCTCGCGGACCTCCTTGGCGTACTCCGTGATCAGACGGGCGACGTCGGCCTCCGCGCCCTCGCGTGCGGTGAACTCGGCGAGCAGGGTCTTGGGCATGTCGGGCATGTCGAGGTGTCCTGTCGGTGTGGTCGGGTCAGTCACGGTAGGAGCCGAGGTGCCGGATGCGGGCCTGGTCGAGGCGCGCCGAGCCGTTCTCGGCGAAGACCTGGACCCCTTGGCTCGCCGGGCCGGGGAAGATCTGGTCGGTGATGACGGCGTCGCCCCGGCCGCCGAAGACCTCGACGGACGACCAGTCGACGAGGATCCGCAGCTTGATCCTGCCGTTCTCCGGCTTGAGCGGTGCGCGCTGGACGCCGGGGAAGGCGGCGCTGAAGTCCGCGGCACCGGAGTGCCTGCGGTCGACGTACATCTCCTGTGTGGTGGTGTCGTAGCCGATGACGGTCTCCTCGCCGTCGGCGCCGGTGCGCACCTTCAGGCCGAAGCGGTCCGCGTCCTGCACGGAGAACGTCGCCTCGATGTCGAGGGCCTTCCCGGCCGCCGCCGGCCCGCCCAGGGGCTGTGACGTGTCGGTCACCGTGACGCCGTCCGCCGTCACCGCGGATCCCTGCCGCAGGGACGCGAGACCGGCGACCGGTTCGCTGGTGAGCCGGAGCCTGCCGTCGACGGTGCGCAGGGCCATCCGCCGGGGCACGCTCTGTGCGCCGCGCCAGGGAGAGGTGGGGATGGCGCCGCCGTACTCCCAGTCGTTCATCCAGCCGATCATGTAGCGCTCGTCGCCCGGTGCGTCCTCCCAGGAGACGGCCGCGTAGTAGTCCTTGCCGTGGTCGGCCCAATCGGCGCGCTGGACAAGGGACTTGGCGGGTGCGGACGCGGTGGTGAACCGGTCGGCCATGATGTGGCCCCAGCCGGCGGTGTTGTTGTCGACGACCTGGATCCGCGCCTGCTCGCCCGCGTAGGGCCGCAGGTCGAAGGAGGCCCAGTCCAGGGTCTCGCTGTCGGCGCCGGTGGCGCTGGCGACCACCTTGCCGTCGACGAGGAGATTGACGGCCGTCTCGCGGGAGACGGGCTCGGCTCGGGTGTCCGAGAGGACGATGTGGTCGACGTTGAGATGGCCCCAGCCGCCGGTGTTCGCGTCGACGATCCTGAGCCGGGCCTTCTTTCCTGCGAGGTCCTTGACGTCCCAGGAGGCCCAGTTGAGTGCCTCGTCGTCGCTGCCGGTGGCGGTGCGGACCGGCTTGCCGTCGACGAGGAGTTGGATCGCGGTCGGGTCGGCGGCGCCTGCCGGGTGGTTGCCGCCGCCGATGAGGAAGTCGACGTAGTCCTTGTCGAGGGTGAACTCGGGTGAGGTGAGCGTTCCGGTCGCGGCGTCACCGCCGAGGAACGTGTTGACCAGGCCGACGCCGAGCCAGCCGCTGACCGGCAGTTGGCCGGGCAGGGTGCCGGGGGCGGGCGCGGTGCCGAACGCGTCGCCGGTCGCCGTCCAGTCGCCGTACGTACCGCCCTCGAAATCGGCGAGGACCGTGCCGTCGGGCGCGGGCCCGCGCTCCAGCACGGTGCCGTCCTTGTGGGAGTGTTTGCCGCCGCCCACCGTGAAGTTGAGGTAGCGGCTGTCGACCGTGAACGGCTGCGAGGTGAGGGTGCCGGTCGCGGAGTCGCCGCCGTGGAAACTGTTCGCGAACCCCTTGCCGTCATACCCCGTGACCTCGCCCTGGCCCTCCAGCGCTCCGGTCGCGGGGGCCGCGCCGAATGCCGTGCCCGCGGCCGTCCACGTACCGAAGTCGGCGCCTTCGAAGTCCTGCACGACCGTGCCGGCGGGCGGGGTGTAGCTGCCCTTGTCCTCGGCGGTGAACTTCGTCCCGTCGAAGTCTCCTACGAAGTACTGCGCGCCCGAACCCCCGGCGATTCCACCGGGGTTGATGTTGACGACCAGGACCCACTTGATCTTCTTCTTGTCGCCGTCGACCGGGAGTGGGAACAGGTCGGGGCACTCCCACACGCCGCCCGTCGCACCGGCAGGACCGAACTCGCTGAGCTGCTTCCAGTCCTTGAGGTTCTTCGACGAGTAGAAGCGCACCTTGTGCTCGGCGGACAGCGAGACAGTCATCAGCCAGCTCTTGGTCGGCGCGTACCACTGCACCTTCGGGTCGCGGAAGTCCTTCGAGCCGATGTCGATGACGGGATTTCCCCGGTACTTGGTCCAGGTGCGGCCCCGGTCGGTGCTGTACGCGAGCGACTGCGCCTGCACGCCGGTCGCCTTGTCGAGGCTGGTGTAGACCGCCACCATGGGCGGGTTCGTCCTCGTGCCGAAGCCGGTGGTGTTGTCCCGGTCGACGACCGCGCTGCCGGAGAACACCATCTCCTTGTCGTCGTGCGACAGGGCGAGCGGCAGCTCCTTCCAGTGCACGAGGTCCGTGCTCACCGCGTGGCCCCAGGACATGTCGCCCCAGGAGTTGCCGTTCGGGTTGTACTGGTAGAAGAGGTGGTACTCGCCCTTGTAGTACACGAGGCCGTTGGGGTCGTTCATCCAGTTCTTCTGCGGGGTGAAGTGGAACTGGGGTCGGTACGTCTCGGAGTACGCCGGCGCGTCAAGTGCCGCGGCGTGAGGGGCCAGTGGGGTCGCGGAGAGGGCGCATACGGTCACGGTCGCCGCGATCAGCCGTCTGCGGGCATGCCGGACTGGACGTACAGGGCTCATGAGGTCTCCTGCGCGAACTGGGTCGGAAGAAGGTCTGAAAGGGATCGGGAGAGGGCCGGAAGGCCATCGGGAGGGGATCAGGATGCGAGTGTCATCGTTGACTCATGTCATCGATGACACCCATGGCGAGCCGATGATGAGCGCAGTCCGGCCCCCGCGTCAACGGTTCGCGCACGACAAGCCGTGCTGCACCTGACGCAGCCACGGCGGGTTGGGGCCGGAAACCGAGCAGGTCAGGGCCGCGACGCGGGAGGCGAACCGGCAGGCGTCCGCCACGTCGTCGAGTCGGAGCCGCGACAGGCGGCCGCCGAGGAGTCCGGCGGCGCCCAGGTGGTGCAGCAGTCCGGCGGTGAACGAGTCCCCCGCGCCGACCGTGTCGACGACGTCCGCCGGCACGGCGGGCACCCGGAAGCGTTCGCCGTCGAGCGAGGCGAGGACGCCGGCGGCGCCGCGCGTGATCACGACGAGGCGTGCGCCGGCCGCGTGCCAGATGTCGCACGCCTTCTCGGGCGAGGCGTCGGGGAGCAGCAGTTCGAGGTCGTCCTCGCTCAGCCTCAGGATGTCGGCGAGTTCGCACCAGTGCGCGAGACGGTCCCGGTAGACCTCGGGACGCACCAGCAGCGGCCGGACGTTGGGGTCGATGCTGATCGTCGCGCCGGGGGCGGCGGCCGCCAGGAAGTCCTCCACCGCCGCAGCCCCGGGCCGGCGCACCAGCGCCAGGGAACCGGTGTGCAGACAGGCAGTCCCGGACAGGTCCACGCGCGCCAACTCCCCTGCCGTCCACTGCCAGTCGGCCGTGTTCTGCGCGTGGAAGGAGTACGCGGCCTGCCCTCGGGCGTCCAGTTCCGCCACGGCCAGCGTGCTCGGCTCGTCGGCCTCGACGGCGTACGTCAGATCTACGCCGGATGCCTCCAAGTGGCCCCGGAACAGCCGCCCGAACACGTCCCCGGAGAGCCGGGCCAGGAGGCAGGCCGGGGTGCCGAGCCGGGCCAGCGCGACCGCGGTGTTCGCCGGTCCGCCGCCCGGCAGCACACGCAGCGCGAGCTCGTTCACGGCCTGCGCCGGCTCGGTGAACGCGTCGGCGACGCACTCGCCCAGAACGGTTATCTGACGTGGAGTCATGAGCTGCTCTTCTCTCGGGTCTCGGAACGTGGCTTCGGGCCGACGCTCGATGAGCGTTGCCGATTTGTGACGGGCGGAAGGCATTGACGTTGCCGGGACCGGGAGTCCATCATCCTCGCCAGGCAGTGTCAACGATGACATAAGTCAACGATGACACCTCAGGCAGCCGCACCATGAACCCGGCCCGTGCCGGGCGCCACCGCCATCCGCCACTGCCCTCCGCCATCGCTGTTCGTCATCGCCGTTCGCCATCGCTGTTCCTCATCGCCGTTCGCCGTCCCACAGGAGTCGCCATGTCCCGCAGCACGCGTATGTCCCGGTCCGCCCTCGGAGCCGTCGCCGTCACCGCGATCTCCGCCCTCACGCTGACGGCCTGCGGGTCGGGGTCGGGCTCCGGGTCGGGGTCCGCCTCCGCCGGCGGCGGTTCGGGTCAGGTCAAGGTCGGTCTGATCACCAAGACGGACACCAACCCGTTCTTCGTGAAGATGAAGGAGGGCGCGGAGAAGTCCGCGAAGGAACACGGTGCCCAACTACTCACCGCCGCAGGGAAGTTCGACGGTGACAACGCCGGTCAGGTCACGGCCATCGAGAACATGGTCGCCTCCGGCGTGAAGGGCATCCTGGTGACCCCGAGCGACTCCAAGGCCATCGTCCCCGCGATCCAGAAGGCCCGCGCCAAGGGCGTCCTGGTCATCGCCCTGGACACCCCGACCGACCCGCAGAGCGCCGCCGACGCCCTCTTCGCCACCGACAACCTGCACGCCGGCGAGCTGATCGGCGAGTACGCCAAGGCCGCCATGAAGGGCAAGGCCGCGAAGATAGCGACGCTCGACCTCGCCCCCGGCGTCTCCGTCGGCGTCCAGCGGCACGACGGGTTCCTCAAGGGCTTCGGCATCGGCGCCGGGGACAAGTCGATCGTCTGCTCCCAGGACACCGGTGGCGACCAGGCCAAGGGCCAGACCGCCATGGAGAACTGCCTCCAGAAGAACCCCGGCATCAACCTCGTCTACACCATCAACGAGCCCGCCGCCCTGGGCGCTTACACCGCGCTCAAGGCCAAGGGCCGGGAGAAGGACGTCCTGATCGTCTCCGTCGACGGCGGCTGCACCGGGACGCGGGCGGTCAAGGACGGCAAGATCGCCGCCACCTCGCAGCAGTACCCACTGAAGATGGCCGCCCAGGGCGTCGACGCCGTCGTCACGTACGCCAAGTCCGGCAAGAAGGCGTCCGGTTACACCGACACGGGCGTCACTCTCGTCACCGACAAGGCGCAGGCGGGCGTCACGTCGAAGGACACCGGGTTCGGCCTCAAGAACTGCTGGGGCTAGGTCCTGCTGACCGGCGGATCAGGCACCCCACCTCCTCATCTGTCGGCCGCACCTCCTCGTCCGCCGGCGCGGACGGACACGTACAACTTCTGTCTTCCGACAAGGACTTCGCATGACAGCCACCACCACGCCGTACGCCGATCTGAAGGCGCCGACCACGGCCCGCAGACTGCTCACGGCGCCGACCGCAGGACCCCTGGTCGCTCTCCTCCTCGCCTGCCTCTTCTTCTCCGTGTCGAGCGACCAGTTCCTCACGGGCGGCAACTTCTCGCTGATCGTGCAGCAGGTCATGGTCGTGGGCACCCTCGCCATCGGCCAGACCCTGATCATCCTCACCGCGGGCATCGACCTGTCATGCGGTGCGGTGATGGCGTTCGGCAGCATCGTGATCGCGAAGACGGCCGCCGAGGGGACACTGCCGCCGCTCGTCGCCATCGCGCTCGGCCTCGCCGTCTGCGCCGGATTCGGGCTGCTCAACGGGCTGTTGGTGCAGAAGATCCCGCTGCCGCCGTTCATCGTCACGCTCGGCATGCTGAACGTGGCGTTCGCGCTGACGCACATCTACTCCGAGGAGCAGACGATCACGAGCCTGCCCGGGCCGCTGACGGCCCTCGGGCGGACGTTCCCCCTCGGGCACACCGACATCACGTACGGCTCGCTGGTCACCATCGCCCTGTTCCTCCTCCTCGCCTACACGCTGAGCAGCACCGGCTGGGGCCGGCACGTCTACGCGCTCGGCAACAGCCAGGAGGCCGCCCGCCTCAACGGCATCCGCACCTCGCGCCTCACCATCGGCATCTACGCCGTCGCGGGCCTCATGTACGGCATCGCCGCCCTGCTGCTCGTCTCCCGTACCGGGGTCGGCGACCCGCAGGCCGGCCAGACGGACAACCTCGACAGCATCACGGCCGTGGTCCTCGGCGGCACCAGCCTGTTCGGCGGACGCGGTTCCGTCCTGGGCACGTTCATCGGCGTCCTCATCGTCGGCGTCTTCCGCAACGGGCTCCAGTTGATGGGGGTCGCCTCCATCTACCAGACGCTGATCACCGGAGTCCTGGTGATCCTCGCCGTGACCGTCGACCAGATCTCCCGGAAGAGGGCCCGATGACCACCAGCACCCCCACCCCCGTTCTCCAGGCCCGCGGTCTGGTCAAGCGCTACGGTCACGTCACCGCCATCGACGGCGCCGACTTCGATCTGCTGCCCGGCGAGGTCCTGGCGGTCATCGGCGACAACGGGGCCGGCAAGACCAGCCTGATCAAGGCCCTCACCGGCGCGCTGGTCCCGGACGAGGGCGAGATACGCCTCAACGGCGAACCGATCCAGTTCTCCGGTCCGCAGAGCGCCCGCGCCCACGGCATCGAGACCGTCTACCAGGACCTCGCCGTGGCCTCCTCCATGGACATCGCGTCGAACATGTTCCTCGGCCGCGAACTGCGCCGCCCCGGCGTCCTCGGCACCGTCCTGCGCATGCTCGACAAGAAGCGCATGCGCGAGGAGGCCGCCGAGCACATGGCCGACCTCAAGATCGGTCTGCGTTCGCTCACGCAGGCGGTCGAGACCCTCTCGGGGGGCCAGCGCCAGGCCGTGGCCGTCGCCCGTTCCGTCGCCTGGGCGCGCTCCGTCGTCGTCATGGACGAACCCACAGCGGCCCTCGGCGTCAAGGAGTCGGGACAGGTGCTCGACCTGATCCGCCGCGTCCGCGACAAGGGCATGCCCGTGGTCCTCATCAGCCACAACATGCCGCACGTCTTCGAGATAGCCGACCGGATCCACGTCCACCGGCTCGGCCGGCGCGCAGCGGTGATCAAGCCGTCCGACCACACCATGGCCGAGGTCGTCGCCATCATGACCGGGGCGCTCACCCTGGACGCCACCGGGGATACTGTCGTGGCGGACTCCGAGGCGGCGAAAGCCGCGGGGGTCCGGTCCAACTGACCACACGACCAAGACACTCACAGGTTCCGGCCGCGTCCGCCGCGGCCGGAACCGACGAGCAAGGGGGCCCTCTCCTCCATGGCAGCGAACCGCCGCCCGACCCTGGCAGACGTCGCCAAAGAAGTGGGCGTCAGCGCCAAGACCGTCTCCCGTGTCCTCAACGAGGACGGCCCCGCCTCGCCGCAGACCAGGGAACAGGTGCTCGCCGCCGTCACCAAGCTCGGCTTCCAGCCGAACCTGATGGCCCGCAACATCCGTGTCGGCGGACCCGACACCACGATCGGCCTGGTCATCCCCGACCTCGCCAACCCGTTCTTCGGAGCCGTCGCCCGCAGCATCGAGGACACGGTCAGCGAGCGCGGCCTGACGCTCCTCATGGGCTCGTCGGCGGACGACCCCGACCGCGAGCGCGCGCTGACGGACAAGTTCCTGGCCCGCCGCGTCAGCATCCTGATGGTCGTCCCGTCCGTCGGCGCCGGCCACGCCCACCTCAAGACCCACCGCTCCACGGGCCTGCCCATCGTCTTCATCGACCGCCCCGGTTCCGGGCTGGCCACCGACAACGTCGTCAGCTCCAACCGCTCGGGCGCCCACGACGGCGTCACCCACCTGATCGCCCACGGCCACCGGCGGATCGCGTTCATCGGCGACCTGCCCACCAAGCTCTACACGCGCCGGGAGCGTCTGGCCGGCTACCGCTCGGCCCTCCAGGAAGCCGACATCCCGTACGACCGCACGCTCGTCGCCAACGCCCACGACCAGCAGGGCGCCGCGGCGGAGGCCGCCCGCCTGCTCGGCCTGGCCGATCCGCCCACGGCGCTGTTCGCCGGCAACAACATCATGGCGCTGGGCATCGTCGCCGAACTCGCCCGCAGCAAGCGCAAGCACGTGGCGGTGGTCGCCTTCGACGACGTCTCCCTCGCCGACGCCCTCGAACCGGCCCTGACCGTCGTCGCCCAGGACCCCGAGGAGATCGGCAGAGCGGCAGCGAGGACGGCCCTGGCCCGCCTGGACGGCGACCGCACCCGTGCGCGCACCACCACGGTGGCGACGCGGCTGATCGTGCGCGGCTCGGGCGAGCAGCCGGTGCGGGCGTCGTCCTGATCGCCGGCGCCTTGACCTCGCAGTAACGTGAGCGGGCCGCGATGAGACTGGGCGGGCCTGACATAACCACCACGTTCCACGGCGCGACCGCCAGCGTGCACCACGAGGGCACGAGCGTCGCCTCCGCGCTGATCAACACCAGCCAGCAGGTGGGTGGTTCGATCAGTCGGTACTGCTGACCATCGTCGCCTCATCGGCCGCGACCGACTGCCTGTCCTCGCACAAGCCCGGCGCGCCGGCCATGACCCAGGCCGGAGTCGAGAGCTGCACGGCGACCCTCGCCTAGGGCGCCGCGATCTTCGTGGTCGGTGCGGTGCTCACGGCGTTCTTGATGCCGAATCGGGCCCTGGAACCCTCGGACGGCGAGCCCATGCTCACCCAGCGAGTAAACCGATCTGTTTCCATCACACCGGAATCGAGTCAACCTCGCCCAATAACCCCCGAAGCAATGCCTGGTCGCGAGAGCGCCTGCTGGAGGCAGCCGCCGTACTCGCGCCTACCCGAACGGCGTCCGCATGGCCGTACGTCTTCGCACAGGCGGAGACACAGTCGGGCGCACCCGACTTCCAACTCAAGGAGCCGGCACACCGCGAGCCGAGGGCCCAGCAGGTCAAGGAGAACCTGACCACCTTCTTCCGCGCCGAGGCCGAGCAGGGCGGGGTGTGCGACCCGGACTTGCTGGCCCGTCAGCTGATCCTGGTCTTCAACGGTGCCAGCGCCCCGGCCGGAATCAAGGCCGATACGCAGACCGGGCTCGTCGCTCACACAGTGACCAGCCTGCTTCACGCGGCGGGCATGCGCTGACGCTTGGAGTTACCGTGCAGGCCGGGACTGCTTCCTCCCATGCGGTACAGATGCCGCGGCCGACCGTCTTCCACCGAGGCCGCTGCACGACTGGGCAGAGCCTGCCCGGTCTGCGAAGTCATCACCAACTGCGCTTCAACAGCGACAGCCACGCGGTCCGGGCCCACGGCATCGTCCACCGACCGAGTCAGGAAATCGACTTCGACATCGACACCCCCCGGCTCCTAGCGAACACCGACGTGGACTCCTCCATGGTCTGAGCCCACCGCCAGAGCGATGCCCATCTTCGACCGCAGAAAGTACGACATCCACCGTGGCTGCGGGCGTATTCCCGGTGCGCGGTTCAGCGACCGATGTAGAGGAACCTCAGGTAGCGCACAAAGGACAGCCTGCGCCAGTGTGCCTCTGCAGTCTCGGCAGCAGAGCTCAGCGCCGCATGACGCGCACTGTTCTGCTGGAGCGCGACCGCGCGCCGACTGAATTCCTGCCGCTGTCGGCTGGCCCGATTTCCGGCCAGAGTGTTTTCCCGAGTGAGCCGCGCCTGGCCGTCCTCCATCTCCTTCTGCGCCTTTGTCCGTGAGGCTTCAGCTGCCGCGTCCACGGAGCGGAGTTCGGCGGCGAGGCGGACGCGCCGAACCTCGATGCCCTGGTCGATCGACTGTCGTTCCTGTGCGGTGAGCGCAGCGGGCTGACTGGCTTCAGCAGCGGCGACCAGCTGCCTGCGCCAGGCATCGAGCGCCATGGCCTTGGCCTCGCCGATGCCCTGAACGTCTATACGGCGGCCATTGCTCAGCACCAGTTCGGCGCCGACGCTGTTGTAGTGCGCGTTCCGCACGGCTCGGTATCCGGTGAAGTCGGCTGCGGTACGGACTCCCGCAGCCGCCAGCCGCGCGGCAAGTTTCGGTCCGATGCCGTGCGGCGGATTCTGGGCGATCAGCCGTCGCCCGAGACGCTCCCGCACGTAAGCAGACTGCCGGGCGGCAAGCGCCGTTCTCAGTGCCTTCCCTCGCTCCTCCGAAAGCCCAGCGATCTTCTTGTCCAGCTCCTGCCGCTTACGGACCCGGCGCTTCTCGATCTGTTGGAGCTCGCCGTGGTAGCTCGCGGTGAGCCTGCTCTGTGCATGTGGGTGGTCCGCGGCGCGCTTTGTCTCTGCGGCGTCGAACTTCGCCCGCTCCTTGCGCAGCTTCCCCTCGGCCTTGACCGGGTCATCGAGCTGCGCCAGTTCTGCCGTGAGCCCGGAGAGTACGGCCCGTGCCTGGGCCCGCTCCGGGCGGCGGGCCTGCCCGAACACTGAGAACGCGGCGGCGGCGATCATTGGGACTGCTGGACCTAAGGGGGCTGTGGAGAGGCCCATCACAAGTGCCAGCAGGGTCACGGCCAGCATCAGAGGCCAGACGACGGCCACGACGACATCCAGAGGCGTCCTGACGTGGAATCCGCCGGGTAGGTCCACCGAGGACGCGGGCTGCGTCGGCGACGCCGCCGAGGCGATGTGTCCCGCCATCCAGCCGGGCAGACCGCCCTCGCCCGGGGCCCCGTTCGGGGCAGTGCTGTCCGTGATCACCGTTACGGCCGGGCGCTGCCTGGGCACGGCCAGGGTGAGCGGCGGCACCATGTCCAGGGGCTGGCACGCCAGGGTCTGCACCTGGTCGGCGAGTCCGCTCACCATGCGGTCGGGATGCGTGAGCAGTGTCTGCAGTCGTGCGGACCCGGCCGGGCTCGTGAAATCGTCCTCGGTAAGCAGGAGGAACTCGCCGCTGGGTTCGTGCAACCGGGACCACAGGGCCGGTTCGGAGGCGATCGCCTTCAACGAGAGGAAGATGACCCAGGCGGAGAACCGGTCAAGATCCACTCCGAAGTCGTCGTTCCCCCGCAGGGGCGACTGATAGTTCCGGTGCCCTCGCTCGGTCCCTCCCAGGCCGGCCAGCGCCGGGACGTACATGCCGTCGTAGTCGACCAGCCGCAAGGTGTCGTCGCTCGCCACGAGCAGGTTGCCGTGCTGCAGATCGCCGTGGGCGATCTGGTGGTTGGCCAGGTCCCGGGTCAGTTCCTCGAACCGGTCAGCCAGGCGATCGACGGCGACCCGGTCCGCATGGTTGTCGTCGAGCCAGGAGGACAGGGTGACGGCCTCGGCCCACTCCATCTTGAGAACCGGGTAGCGTTCCCGCCCGACGCTGATGGCGTCGGGAAGGTACTCAAAGCCGAGGTTCCACGGCTGGGAGAGCTCCGCCGGATCGAGCATGGCGAGTCGGGAACTGATGGCCTCGTACCGGCGTTCCTGGTCCGGGACGTGACGAGTGAAGCACTTGACCGCGTACCGGCGGCCCGATGAGGGCGAGGTCAGGGAGAAGACACTGGCGAAGGCGCCGGAGATGGGGCGCGGCAGGCCGAGTCCGGTCAACTCGGGCCGGGCGCCCTTGAGTTCCGGATGATGGAAGCACAGCTGGGTGTGCTGCAGAGCTTCCGCGTACTCGGCGCCGCTGGGGAACCGGCGCTGCGAACCGGTGGCCGGGCCCATGTTCACCGTCCCTCGAAATCGATCCGTACGAATGCCACATCGTCGTTGCGCAACTGCCGACTGTCCCGTAGTCCGTTCAACCAGTTGTTGAAATCGTCCAGGTCATCGGGACCGGCGTACTCAAGGAGCTGGCCGACGGCGTCGGCCTGGTCCGAGGCCGACATGAGCCAAGCGGACAGGGCATCCGTCATCAGGAGCAGTCGGTCTCCCGGGCGACAGTTCCCTTCGGTGAATCTCGTACGGTCGGAAAGGAGCGCGGCGTCACGGTTGCGGCTGCCGAAGAGATCGGGAGTGGTGCCGAATTCCTCGACGGCCGACACCGGGAATGTCCGTATCAGCTGGTCGTCGCGCAGGTGGAACAGGCAGCTGTCGCCCAGCGCAGCGGCGCGCCACTGCCAGGACGGTTCCGCTTCGCCGCCATCGGCACTGCTCTCCGGGTCGACGCGCACCGCGAGCAGCGTTGCGTAGGCACCCTCAGCGAGCTTGGTGTGCTCGTACCACTTCAGTGGACGCCCTTCTGATTGGCGAGCCAGTGTGTAGTCGGCCAGCCAGGGTTCCCACCCGGCCACCACGGACGCTGCGAACTGCTCGAAGACGGTTCCATCCGTCAGCGCGTCCGGCAGCGCCATGGCGTGTTCGACCGCCGCGCGGGACAGCAGCCTGGCCCAATCCTTGGCCAGTGCGCTTTCTGTGGCTCCGTCGCAGACGCCTGCCGCGAATGGCTCCCGCAGCATGTGATCGTGCGGATGCCCGGGCAGCACGGCGACGGCATCCTCACATTCCGCTGCCGTGCTTCCCTTCTTGGGGGCCACCAGGTGCGTGACGTACACGCAGGAAGTGGAGGTCGTCACCGCAGTTCGGTGGCCCGGGTACCGATGTCGAGGAACTGGACGACCGTTGTGATGTCGGCGTTGTAGACGAAACCGCGAGTGGTCTCACTGACCCGCTGCCCCTGCGAGGCCGCGTACGAGCGCATGTGGCTCGGCAGCGGGCTGGACATGTTGAACAGGGTCCGGGCGTAGCTGTCCGGAAGGGTGTCCGCCGAGTCGGGGAACGCGGTCGGTGTGCCGCCTGCCGCGGACACATGCAGATTGAACAGCAGCGCCGCTCCGTCTGCTGTGGCGTGGGATGTGACTGCATCAGCGGCCGCGGTGGGGTCGCCGTCTGTCGACTCGCCGTCCGTCAGGTTGATGACGATGGGCGGGAATCCGGCCGGATACCGCTCTGTCCAGCCGGCGACGAGTCCCTCCGCGTACTGCAACGCACGGTTCATCGGGGTCCCGCCGTGAGCGACCGGATCCATCCACAGAGGGAAGTTGACGGCGGTCTCCACCAGGCCGCCAGCACCGTCGGGAACCTTCTTGCTCCGCTCGTCGATGCGGGCCGGGTTGTCCGCCACCTCGCTCAGGGGGACAAGGTCCCGTCCTTCGAGCGGCCCCGCGAGCGCCGAGCCCACGGTGGCGCCGTAGCCGATGACCGCGACGTGGAAGTAGTCGCGTACGCCCTCTTCCTTCGCGCACTTGACGGAGAGTTCGGTGAGCAGGCGGTTGATGGCGTCAGCGACAACATCTGCCTTCTGCTGCGGTACTTCACCACCGATGGGATCGCTCATGGAGGTCGACTGGTCGACGAGGAAGACGATGCTCGTCGGGTTGGAGCGGCTGATCTCTGCCGTGTACGGCACGGTGAACTCCTGGCGGAATACGAGGAAACCGGTCGTCGGAGAAGCTCGTACGGCATGCCGACGCAGTGGTCTCCGGCGTGCGGCCGGGACACCGAGATCCCCCGGTTCGATGATAGGGACAGGCTTCGGCTGTCGCAGTCGTATCGCGCTTCGCGCTCCTCCCTGCGCATGTCAGTTGTCGAATCGGCCCACCACCCGTTCCGTCCGTCCGTCCCACACCTGCCAGGCAGGGATCCGAACACCGTTGGGCAGCAAGGCCGTTCGGCCGAGTGCGAGTCTCAGGTGACGTGCGGCCTCTGCACCGGGGGACGCACCGTGGTCGAGCCGGATCCGAACGCTCTTTGAGCTGCGGCGGACGTCAAAGTCGTAGGGATAGCCGTCCACCGTGGCATTCCGGTCGATCAGGACTCCCGGAATCTCGTCCGTCAACAGGTACTGCAGCCGGTCGCCGACGTTTTCGTCGGCGTGCTCCGGGCGAACTCCGAGCGGAGGGAGCCCGTCCTTGGCCTCTGCCGCGTCGAGAAGTGCGTGCGGCATGCCGGACCGGACAGACCAGAAGTCGCGGTCGCCGAACACGATGAGATGTGAACGAGCCCGGGTGATGGCCACATTCCAGAGGTTGACCTCGCGGGAGAGCCAGTTGACGGCGCTCGGACGCATCCGGTCGGACGCAACAAGGGACAGGAGGATCACATCCTGCTGTCCTCCCTGGAAGGTGTGCACCGTCCCGACCCTGACCCGTGGTTCGTGCTGCCAGCGGCCGGCGATCAGGTCCTTCTGGGCCCGGAAGGGAGTGACGACGCCTACGGTCGAACCGGGCGGAAGTCTCTTGAGCAGGCGCTCCACCGAGAGATGAACGCGGTCGGCCTCCTCCTGGTTCTGCCACGACCCGCTGTGGCCCCTGCGCACCGTTCCTTTCACGTCGAGCCACTGCACGGCGTCGACTCCATCGATGCGCCGGAGCGACCGGGGGTCGGTAAGGACGGTCAATCGGCCGCCGTAGCAGTGTCGGTTCGCGATGCCGACGATGTCCGGGTGGCAGCGGAAGTGCTCGTCGAGCAGCAGCGTCTCCCCTGCCGCATGGGCAGCCGCATGGAAGGAGGAGTAGCGGCGGTGCTCGAGCCGGTGCTCGTCGAGCCAGCTGGCCCGCAGTCCTGTTCTCCGGTGTGCCTCAGCCTCCTGGCGTGGCTGCAGTGTGGTGATGTGCTGCAGCTGCATGGGGTCGCCGATCACCAGGGCACGCCGGGCGCGGAAGAGCAGTGGCAGCACATCCGGTGCGGAGCACTGACTGGCTTCGTCCACGATGACCAGGTCGAAGAGGGCGGCCCGGTCCCGGAACCGCCGTGCGGACCGCGCGGTGACGGCCCACCCCGAGACCTGCGGCAGGATGCGGTCCAAGGTCGACCACTGCCTCGGCGAACGTGCCCGCACCGCCTCGATGCGCTCGTGGACGGCAGCGCGCGCGGTCAACGCCTGCTCCGCCACCGAGGACTGCAGCAATGCTGTCGCGGCCTCACGGACTCGCCGGTCGGCATCCTGGAGCGTGGCGTGGAGTTGTGCGTCGTCGGGCGCCGCTTCGGCTGCGGTGCGCATCCGCCGCCAGTCGGCTTCCGCTTCGGCGAACATCAGCAGTTCGACGAAGTCCTGGCGGTCCACGACCTGGATCGGCACAGGGTCGAGCCTGCGCACACACCGGCCGCGCAGCCATCCCCCGAGGATTCCGAGACGGGCGGCCCTGCGAGCCCGGCGCAGCCACCGTCCCAGGGAGACGTCGTCGCCCAGCGCGGTGGCGCAAATCAGGGGGTCCTGGTGGTGCTTCTCCGCGTAGGCGGAACGCAGCCGGCCGAGGTCGGCGAGGTCCCGCTCCCGGCGGGCGATCTCCGCGAGCCGGTGCCGCAGCGACTCCTGCGTGCGGAGATGGTTCCGCAGTTCGCCCCGGTACGTCTGGGAGGACTGCCGGGGCCGGACGCTGCGGGTGAGCTCCTCCAGTGTGCGCACCTCCTTCTCGACAACCGACTGCGCGCCTGTCCGCACGAGAAGCCCCGGGGCGAGTTGCTCGCACCTCTCCCAGACCTCGTCCACCGCCTTGTTGTTGGTGGAGGCGACGAGCACGGTCTCTCCGGCCGCTCTGGCGGTGGCGACCGTGTTGACGATGAGCTGGCTCTTGCCTGTGCCGGGTGGTCCGGTGGCGACCGTGAGCCTGCGGACCATGGCGGCCCGGATGACGGCTTCCTGTCCTTCGTTGAGTTCCAGTGGCGCGACGATCTGTACGTCCGCTTCGGCGCTCGGATCCGTTTCGCCCTGGGCGGTGAACGCTCCGAGTGCCGTGTCCGGGAACTGCCCGATGCTCCGCTGCAGCGTTGTGTAGTCCTTCATCAGCTGCGCTGTAGCCGCGCTGTCCGACCGGGTCGCGTAGACGACCGCCACGTTGCGGGCGCCCTCGTGTGCCGCGCGCAGCGAGCTGCCGTCGCCGAGGGCCCCGGGATCGAGGTGTTCGGTGTCGGGCAGCCCGAGTTCCTGCAGCAGGCTGCGCAGGTCGCGGATCATGTCCTCGCGGAATCCCGGCCGCCAGTTGGGCTGGTAGGCGGCGAGCAGTTCCCGCCCTTCGTCCTTGCCGAGGCGGTTCAGGACGAGTTCGGGGTGCAGGACGATCGGTCCGGAAGGCGTGACGACGCTGCGCCCCTGCGGTCCGGGTTCGACATCGATGCGGCGCATGGCGAGCGGTGCGCACACCTGTCGCGTGCCGTCGTACAGTACGGCGACGGGATACCCGTACCAGAGGTCGGAGCCGTCCTTCTGCGCCTGCTCGGCGAGGTCCACGACGCGTTGTGGTGCCTGCACACTGGATTCCGTGCCGGAGAGAAGGACTTCCTCCCCGGCCGGCCAGACCGTGCGCGGCGGGTCACTGCCCGCCAGTGGCAACAGTCCGCCGGTGCGGTTCTCCGCCTCCAGGCATTGCTGGTAGTAGGCCAGCAGTTGGGCCCATTCGACGTCGGTGAAGGTGGAGTCGTCGTGTGCCGCTTCGGTGGGCTCGACCGGTGCCGGTGACTTGTCCCCCGCGGTATTGGTCACTGCGGTGAGCCCGGCGGGCAGTGGCTTGAGCGCGGGGATCTGGCGGCCGGTGGAAGCGCGGGCGAGAAAGATGTCCCCGGTCACGGACAGGGTGGACTGGGTCGGCGTCTGCCGACGGCCGTCCGGCGCCTTCCGCAGCTCCCGGCTGATGTAACGGAACAGGTCGTTCGCAGAGATCAGGCCTTCGCCGTGCAGGTCCGCTTGTCCCGAATGCAGACCCTCGACGATCGCCCGAGTGAACTGTGAAGGCTGGTCGGCGTCCGTGGTGAACGCCTTTTCCCAGTGCTGGGAGGCGGTGATGACGTGCACTCCGCTGGCTTCGACCTTCGGTTCGGCGGCCGGCTGGGGTGCTCCCTTGCTGCGAAAGCCCTGCACCGCGCTGCCGCTGAAACAGCAGTCGAGCAGCAGCACCTTGCGGCGGGCCGCGCACTTCTCCAACTGGTCGATGACAAAGGCTGCTTCGAGGGCCGTCTCCCGTTCCCGCCCGGCCTCGGTGTCCGTGGTGACGAAGTACAGTTGTCCGTCCTCGCGGTCGTACGCCCCGTGGCCGCTGAGGTAGACCACCACCAGTTCATCGGGTTCCCGCGCGCTCAGGAAGCCCTCGATGGCCTGCTTGATCGCTGCTTTGGGCGAGTCCTCGACCCGGGAGCACTTCTCGTACCCTCCGACGGCGGGCATCTCCAGAACCTGGCCCAGGAAGTGGATGTCCGCGCGCACCGAAGGCAGGGCGGGGTAGCTCGCATCCTGGTGGGTGGCGGTGCCCACGAGCAGGGCATGCTTTCGGCTCACCGCCCGACTCCGGGACCGGGGCCCGAACTGCCGTTGCTGCCACCGTCCCGCAGCTTCCTGATCTCACGTCCGGAGACGCCGCCCTGGAACTCCGTGACCGTGCCGTCCGGGTGCAGGACGCGCACCTTGCGGCTCTTGCGGACGGCGACCCATGCCTTGATGGCGGTCCCGGCCAGCGTGAAAGATCCTCCCGTGAGAACGAGCACGACCTCCGGGGTCAGCAGCGCGGGTCCCTTCGAGCCCTCCGTATCGTGTGTTGCTTCCGGTGGGGCGAAGCGCACCTCGGTGTCGTCCAACCGGCGCAGAACGTCGCGGAGTTCTCGCGCCTCCAGTTCCGCGTGACGCGGGTCCGCCCCGGACACCTGAATCCGTACGGACTCGATCTGGCCGGTCATACTCCCCCTCGTGTCATCAACTCGCCCACATATAAGGCCAGTTGGGATGTGCGCCAACGCAATGTCACCCTAGCGACTTTCTTGCACGCCAAGATCCGGGTCCTCGTTTCCCGCTCCGTGCCCGCCCATCGGGAATCCGGAGAATCCCGTACAACGGCTCGCCCAAGTCGGCCCACCGCTCCAGCGCGTCACGGTCGACCAGATGGATCCCGTAGCGCGGGCCACTGGCTCTGGCCGCTGTCGTGAACCCTCCGGTGGTGACGATCACAGCAAATTCAGCACCATGGTCGTGGCGGTAGGTTCCGTTGACCCGCTGGACGTCCTGGTCGCCGACCTTTCGGTCCGGTCGCAGCCGCTTGCACTGCACGACCACCCGTCGTAGGGCCCCGTCGACGACCAGTACGTCCGCTCCCTTGTCTCCGGCTCGGCCGACATGCTGCGCGGCCAGGCCGTCCCTGCGCAGCAGGGAGCAGACCGCCAGTTCGAACGCCGTGGGGTCCAGGGAATCGAGATGTGCCAGCGAATAGCGCATGGGCCCTGCGGCAAGCGCCGAGCGGCCGACCCGCGTCATGAAGGTCGCTCGCCCCGGATGCAGCGCCAGCCCGACAGCTGTGGAAGCCAGCCCGAGCCCGGCCCACACCGGCCACTCCCTGCCCACCTGCCACAGCCCGATGAGCCCTGCCAGGCCTCCGAGCCCCCACGCCCACCAGGGAATCGCGGCCCACCCTCCTTGGCTACGACTGCGCCGCATCAGCCGGCTGCCCCGAAGAGCGTCCACACTCCAAAGGCCAGACCGAACAGCGCGAGTCCCGCCAGGTCGGTGACCGTGACAAGGGTGAAGCCGTGATCCTGGCAACGCGCGAACAGCCCTCTGCGTCTGCGGCGGCACGGCCGGTGGTACTGCGTCGGTCCACCGCAACGGGACACCAGCACACATCCGCCTATGCCCAGTAATCCCATGACAAGCAGCACTGAATCCCCCGATCCCCCGCTCAAGCCTTCATATGTATCGGAGAGCCGCGTGTCTCGACCAGTGCGTCTTCGGACGAACTGCAGGGCCCGAGTTCCAGTCACTCGCCCACGCCCCTCACCTGCGCCGTCCCGCGCTGTCCCCCTGGCCTACTTTGTAGGGCCACTGCCGCTCCTGGGCCACCTGGTGTCAGTGTCACCGTCCTGGATTTCTTCCAGGCAATTTCAGCCAGGCTGCCTGAGCTGCACCAGCAGGAATGCGACCGG
This sequence comes from Streptomyces sp. NPDC052225, assembly GCF_040679615.1. Lineage (NCBI taxonomy): Bacteria > Bacillati > Actinomycetota > Actinomycetes > Kitasatosporales > Streptomycetaceae > Streptomyces > Streptomyces sp. NPDC052225. The sequence goes on from NZ_JBFAVD010000008.1 coordinate 100,763, forward strand.
CACACACGCACATGAGCTGACACGGGGCAGGAGCCGCATGGAGGATGGCCGGTTGACGAAGGTCACCGAGTCCGAGTTCAGGCATGAGCGCCGCGGCCTTGAGGCGATTCGCAGGCTCCTGCCGAACGAGGGAGCCTTGGCGCGCCTGGTCGAACTTCACCTTCACCGCAAATAGTGGGCACCTCAGCGAGATCGACCTCATGATCACCACACCGGTAGGTGCGTTCCTGGTCTGAAGAACTGGCGCGGGTCGGTGAGCAGCGGCGGCAACAGCTGGGTGAACGGGCCCGCTCCGAGCAGGCGTTCGCCGAGGCCCGCGACTGCGTCATCGTGCCCACTTCCACCCTGGAGCTCGGCATCGACGTCGGCGACCTCGACCGAGTCATCCAGATCGACTCCCCGGCACCGTCGCCTTGTTCCAGCAGCGGATCGGCCGCCGCGCCGACTCCTACCGCAACTGTCTCTTCCTCGCCACCAGTACCGAGTCGTTGCTGCAGGCCGACCGGCTGCTCACCCCCTGGGCCAAGGGCTGGGGCGAGCCCGTCAACCCCGCCACCGTCGCCCCGTCACCTCGCCGCCCAGCAGCTGCTCGCCCTCACCCTGCAGGAGCACCACATCGGCGACCGGCTCTGGCCCACGCAGTAGAACGGCCTTGCATCCTTTGACCGGTCGGCCGCCCCGCGCCTGAAGCACCTGGTCGACTGGACAGCGACGACGGCATGCTCTTCATCGGCCCCGAGGCCGAGAAGCACTTCGGCCGCCGCCACTTCATGGACCTCACCGCTTCTCTCACCGCGCCGTCCGAGTTCACCGTCCTCGCCGGGCTCACCGAGATCGGCCCCACCGATCCCATAGTGCTCACCGAGGAACGCCCTGGCCCGCGTCGTCTCCTGCTCGCTGGGCGCAGCTGGCAAGTCACCTTTATCGACCGGGCCCGGCGCCGTGCATTCGTCGAACCCGTCGACGACGACGGTGTCGCCAAATTGCAAGGCAGCGAGGCGCGCGGTCTGTCGCTCACCCTCACCCGCGCCATGCGCGACGTCCTCCTCGGCACCGAATCCAACGTCCGGCTCACCCACCGCGCCACCACTGCCCTCGCCGAGTTGCGCACCGATCATGCCCTTCACGAGGTTCACCCGGCCGGCACTCTCGTGGTCTGCGACGCCGACGCCACCCGCTGGTGGACCTGGCCCGGCTACCGCGCCAACGCCACCCTCGCCGCTTCCCTCGGCAACCTCGCCGACCCCGGCCAGCGGCCCTCCGACACCCATCTCCGCCCGCGCCAGGACCTCTCCCCTGCCGACGGGAAATCCGCCCGCGCCGAACTCGCCCACCCCCTCACACTGCCCACCATCGACCCGCGAACCGTCCGCGGCCTGAAGTTCTCGGCTGCCCTCCCACCGCGCGTGACCACGGCCAAACTGGCCGAACGTCTCGCGGACTTCTACGGGGCAGCGACCACGGCGCGAGAGCCGGTACGGCTCGAGTGGGGATGTGAATGCCGCTCCTGACAGCGCGTAAGTTCCGCCATGGCGCCATCTCTGCCATGCCCACCGGGCCTTCGGCTTGCGAAGCCCGCAAGAACTACTCCTGTGCGAAGCCCGACCTAGCTGCATCCTCGACGACAGCAGCCGGATGGGTGCCGGTCCGGGAGGTCCGTTCCGCATGGGCGAGTTCGAGGGTGGAGGCCTGCTGGTCCTCCCCGGCGCGACGAACAGCCGGTGGTCGACGTTGTCGCAGTCGTCGTAGGCGGGCGGAAGCGCGGGCAGCGTCTCCTCGCCGAGTCTGCGGACCTCTGGCGCCGCGCCGGATCGACCTCCTCACGGCCGAAAATCTGGTTCGGGCCTGCAGTGGGGTCGTCTGTGGGCACAGATGGCTTGGCGTGGGCGTCGGGCCACTCCATGCCGCTCATCGCCCCGGGGACCTGACAGTTGACTCCGCTGGCGATAAGCCACACTTCACCGAACAAACCGGTGTGCACGTCGCCGCCGACGGCCTCTGCACCGAACTTTCCTTCTCGGTATTGGGCATTCCGTTCTTGGCAGTGCACCTACCAGCGGACGCGCAAGGGCCCGTTCACGGAGCACTGAGCAGGTCCGAAGAAAGGACCGGACACTTCAGTCACAGCTTCGGAATCCCGAGGTCGGCAAAGAGCGATCCGCTTCAGCAGATCTTTGTCTGAGGAAATCCGACGAGCCTTGTTGCGCACATGCGCACGATCCACGACCCAAGCGTCTCCGGCCCAGGTGAGATTAGCCCCCATGATGACTCCGCCCCACTCATACTCGAGGCCCTCTGCTGTGTGGACACCGCCTGTCTGGCCGAAGCCGCCGGGATCCGTGGCCCAGAATCTACGCTTCGCACTCCGGGGGTGCGGTGGCCGTCATCGGCATTCCATGGCCGGACCCAACCCTTCTCCGGTGCAACGACCAATGCCGTACCTGTGTTGTCGGTCCAGTCCCAGCACACACCTGCGCTCATCCGAGTATTCAACCCGGCGTCCGACTTGGACTGCAGAAAAACCTCCATACGGGGCTGCAATGTCCGTGTAGTACAGCTCGAAGGGTTCCGGGTCTTGGTCGTCATCAAGCTTGCGCCACCGCCATTCCCCTCAAGGGATTTGCAGGTCAGACATCCTCGCGCACAGGCTCAAGAATCGCGACGCACTCCACATGATGAGTCATCGGAAACAGATCGAACGCCCGAAGCGTCCGCACCCGGTACCCGCCCTCCTTGAAGTACCCCAGGTCCCGCGCCAGCGCCGCCGGGTCGCAGGCCACGTACGCGATGCGGCGGGCGCCCAGCGTCGAGAGGTGGGCGACGGTCTTCTTGCCGGCGCCGGCGCGCGGCGGGTCGAGGACGATCAGGTCGACCTCGGTGATGCCGGTGCGCGGCAGGGCCGCCTCGACCTTGCCCTGCTCGATGCGGACCCGGTCGAAGGACTCCAGGTTGTGCCGGGCGTCCTCGACCGCGCGCTTGCCGGACTCGATGCCGAGCACCGCGCCCTTCTCGCCGACGCGGTCCGCGAGCGCGCCCGCGAACAGGCCGACGCCGCAGTACAGGTCGAGGGCGGTGTCGCCCTTGCGGGGCAGCAGGCCCTGCATGACCGCCTTCATCAGGGTGTCCGCCGCCTTCGGGTGGACCTGCCAGAAGCCGCCGCTGCCGACGCGGTACGTACGGTCGTCGGCGCGCTCGCGGACGAAGGGGCGGCCGTGGACGCGGTGGACGCCGCCGTCCTTCTCGCCGACACGCATCACGGAGACCGGCTTGTCCAGCTCCACGATGGGCAGGCGGGCGCCCGGCTTCGGGGTCAGGATCACCTGGCGGTCCTGCGAGCCGCTGGCGGCGATGGCCTCGACGGACTCCATGCCGGACCAGTCGCGCTGCTCGATGCCCAGCTCCGAGACGCCCTCGGCGGCGATCATGCAGTGCTCGATCGGCTCGACGTCGTGGGAGCGGTGGCGGCGCAGGCCCGCGTTGCCGTCCGCGTCGACGGCGTACTGGACGCGCGTGCGCCACTGGGGCACCTCGCCCGCGGGAAGCTTGTCGCCCTCTGCCGGCATGACCGTGCCGTCCCAGCCGGCCTCCTCGGGCGTGAGGCCCGCGAGGCGCTGCAACTGCTCGGCGATGACCTCGCCCTTCAGGCGGCGCTGCGCCCCCGGCTTGGCGTGCTGCCAGTCGCAGCCGCCGCAGCGGCCGGGACCGGCGTACGGGCACGGCGCCTCGACCCGGTCCTTGGACGGCTCCAGGACGGTGACCGCGTCGGCGCGCAGGAACCGCGCGCCCTCCTCGCCCTCGGTCACCCGGGCGACGACACGCTCGCCGGGCAGCGTGTGCCGGACGAACAGGACCTGGCCCTCGGCCGTGCGCGCGATGCAGTGACCGCCGTGCGCGACGGGGCCCACCTCGACCTCGTACTCGGCCCCCACCAGTGACTTCTTCGGTTCTGCCTGCATGGCGGGGTGACTCCAGTACGTAAGGGGACGGACCGCGGAAAAAGAGCGGCCGGACAACAGCCCACCAGTCTACGTGGCTGTCGTCCGGCCGCTCACCACGGGCGAACCGCGCGGTTACTTGTGGCTGTGCTCCTTGGGCCGCTTCTCCACCGGCCCGCGGCGCACCGCACCCGGCGCGCTCCACTCGGAGCGCCTGCGGGCCCGCTTCTTGGCGGCCTCGGAGGACTCCAGCTGGTAGGGCACGGAGGTGACCATGATCCCCGGGGTGAAGAGCAGGCGGCCCTTGAGGCGCAGCGCGCTCTGGTTGTGCAGCAGGTGCTCGTACCAGTGGCCGACCACGTACTCGGGGATGATCACGCTGACCGCGTCGCGCGGCGACTCCCGGCGCAGGCTCTTCACGTACTCGATGATCGGCCGGGTGATCTCCCGGTAGGGCGAGTCGAGGACCTTGAGCGGGACGTCGATGCCGCGGCGCTCCCACTCCTCCCGCAGGGCCTTCGTCTCGACCGGATCAACATTGACGCTCAACGCCTCAAGAGTGTCCGTACGCATCAACTTGGCGTAGGCGAGCGCACGCAGCGTCGGGCGGTGGATCTTGGAGACGAGGACGATCGAGTGGACGCGGGACGGGCGGACGCTGTCGTCGGACGGCGTGTCCGGTGCGGCGATCTCCTCGGCGACCCGGTCGTAGTGCTTACGGATCGCGGTCATCGTCGCGTAGAAGATGCACATGCCGAGCAGCGCGACCCAGGCGCCGTGCGTGAACTTCGTGACCAGGACGACCACGAGGACGAGGCCGGTGAAGAAGGCGCCGAACGCGTTGATCGCGCGGGAGCGGATCATGTGGCGCCGCTTGTCCGCGTCCTTCTCGCTCCGCAGGTGGCGGTTCCAGTGCCGGACCATGCCGGTCTGGCTCAGCGTGAAGGAGACGAACACGCCCACGATGTAGAGCTGGATCAGGCGGGTCGAGTCGGCCCCGTAGATGATCACCAGGAGCATGGCCGCGCCGGCCAGCAGCACGATGCCGTTGGAGAACGCGAGGCGGTCGCCGCGGGTGTGCAGCTGGCGCGGCAGGTAGCGGTCCTGCGCGAGGATCGAGCCGAGCAGCGGGAAGCCGTTGTACGCGGTGTTGGCCGCGAGGAAGAGGACCAGGGCCGTGGCCGCCGCGAGGATCAGGAACAGGAAGCTGCCCTTGCCGAAGACGGCCTCGGCGACCTGCGAGATGACCGGGTTCTGGACGTAGCCGGAGCCCACCGCGATGCCGTTGTGGATCAGGTCGGTCGCCGGGTTCTCGGCCATGCGGACGTGGGTCGCCATGGCGAGGGCGATGATGCCGCAGAACATGGTCACGGCCAGCGCGCCCATGAGCGCGAGGGTGGACGCCGCGTTCTTCGACTTGGGCTTGCGGAAGGCCGGGACACCGTTGGAGATCGCCTCGACGCCGGTGAGCGCCGCACAGCCGGACGAGAAGGCGCGGAGCAGCAGGAAGACGAGCGCGAAGCCCGCGAGTCCCTGGTGCTCGGCCTTGATGTGGAAGTCGGCGGTCGGGGCCTTCATCGCGTCGTCGAGGACGATCCCGCGGAAGGCACCCCAGGCGATCATGATGAAGACGCCCGCGACGAAGACGTACGTGGGGATGGCGAAGAGCTTCCCGGACTCCTTCACGCCGCGCAGGTTCATCAGCGTGAGCAGCACGATGACGGCGCACGCGCAGAGCACCTTGTGCTCGACCACGAACGGGATCGCGGAGCCGAGGTTCTCGATGCCGGAGGCGATGGAGACGGCGACGGTCAGGACGTAGTCGACGAGCAGGGCGCTCGCGACGGTGAGCCCGGCCTTCGGGCCGAGGTTGGTGTTGGCCACCTCGTAGTCGCCGCCACCGCTCGGGTAGGCGTGCACGTTCTGCCGGTAGGAAGCGACGACCGTGAACATCAGCACGACGACCGCGACCGCGATCCAGGGGCTGAAGTGGTAGGCCGACACGCCCGCGATGGAGAGGACCAGCAGGACCTCACCCGGCGCGTACGCCACGGAGGACAGCGGGTCGGAGGCGAAAACGGGGAGTGCGATGCGCTTCGGCAGGAGCGTTTCTCCGAGCCGATCACTGCGCAGAGCGCGCCCGATCAAGATCCGTTTGGGCACGTCGGTCAGTTTGGACACGCAGAGGATCGTAAGCGTTCGAACGGGAGGTCGCCCACCCACCACCCCTAAGAGCTCGTCATTGCACCCCGTGGATCTAGGCCCCGACGCGAAGGAGGAGTTCGAGCACATTGCCGATACGGTGGTCCTGATACGGGCCGTACGGGCCCGCACCGTGCCCAGATCGAGCCGCACCCCGGCTGGACCGAGCCGCGAGAGAGAGACATGAGCAGGACGTTTAGGCAGGTCAGAAGGCCTATGAGGAGTGCGGGGTAGGGCCGTGCATATCGTGATCATGGGCTGTGGCCGCGTAGGGTCCCAACTCGCCCAGACCCTGGAACAGCAGGGCCACACGGTCGCCGTGGTCGACCAGGACCCCACGGCCTTCCGCCGCCTGGGCTCCGGGTTCGGCGGCCGTCGTGTCACCGGGGTCGGCTTCGACCAGGACACCCTGCGTGAGGCCGGCATCGAGGAGGCGGGCGCCTTCGCCGCCGTCTCCAGCGGTGACAACTCCAACATCATCGCCGCCCGCGTGGCCCGCGAGATGTTCGGCATCGAGAACGTGGCGGCGCGGATCTACGACCCCCGCCGCGCCGAGGTCTACCAGCGCCTGGGCATCCCCACCGTCGCCACGGTCCGCTGGACCGCCGACCAGATGCTGCGCCGGCTCCTGCCGTCCGGGGCCGAGCCGCTGTGGCGCGACCCCACCGGCGGTGTCCAGCTCGCCGAGGTGCACGCCTCGTCGGCCTGGGTGGGGCACAAGATCAGCCGCCTCCAGGAGGAGACGGGCGTCCGCGTGGCGTTCGTCACCCGGCTCGGCGAGGCGATCCTGCCGACGTCGCAGACGGTGTTGCAGGAAGGCGACCTCGTGCACGTGATGATGCGCACGGACGACGTCGAGAAGGTCGAGGCGACGTTCGCCGAGGGTCCTGATGAGGAGGGCGGTCACTGATGAGGGTCGCCATTGCCGGAGCCGGAGCGGTGGGCCGCTCGATCGCGGGCGAACTGCTCGAGAACGGCCACGAGGTCCTCCTCGTCGACAAGGCGCCGACCGCCATCTCGGTCGAGCGCGTCCCGCAGGCGGAGTGGCTGCTCGCCGACGCCTGCGAGATCACGTCCCTGGACGAGGCGGCGCTCCAGCGCTGCAACGTGGTCATCGCGGCCACCGGCGACGACAAGGTCAACCTCGTCGTCTCCCTGCTCGCGAAGACCGAGTACGGGGTCCCGCGGGTCGTCGCCCGCGTCAACAACCCCAAGAACGAATGGCTGTTCAACGAGTCGTGGGGCGTGGACGTCGCCGTCTCCACCCCGCGCCTGATGTCGGCCCTGGTCGAAGAGGCGGTCAGCGTCGGCGACCTGGTCCGCCTGCTCCGCTTCAGCCACGGCGACGCGAACCTGGTCGAGCTGACGCTCCCGCCGGAGTCGGCACTCGCCGGCACGCGCGTGGGCGACGTCCAGTGGCCGGAGGACACGTCCCTGGTGACGATCATCCGCGGCACCCGCGTCCTGGCCCCCAGCCAGGAGGACTCCCTGGAGGCGGGCGACGAGCTCCTGTTCGTCGCGGCCCAGGCGCGCGAGGAACAGTTGGAGGACCTCCTTTCGGTCCGCCGCGAAGACGCGTAGAAGGCATAAGGGTGGGCCCCCGAGCTAGGTGCTCGGGGGCCCACCCTTATGTCCTCAGGGGCGCGAGGAACTGCGCGCGCAGCCGCACACGACCGGCACTCGCGCAACGGCCTCAGGCCTCACGGCGATGCCGCGCCCCACCTTCGCCCCGAGCGACCTTGGCCTCCTGCTCGGCCTTCTCCGCGGCCTCCATCTCGGCGAACACGTCAATGGGCGCGGGGGCCTTCGCCAGGAACACCCACGTCAGCCACACCGCCAGCAGGAACGGCGGAATCTTCAGCGCGATGAGCACCCAGCCGAACTTGGTCGTGTCCGCCCACCAGTACATCGGGAAGAGCACCGCGCACTTGGCGAGCAGGATGAGCCCCCAGGCCCAACTCGCCTTCGCGTAGGCCTTCTTGCGCCCAGGATTGCGCGTACGCCACGACAGGTTCTCCTTGAACACGGGCCCGAGGATGAGCCCGATCAAGGGAACGCCGCACAGCGTCGTCACGATGTACGCGAGGGAGAGCCCCAACGTGTAGAGCATGCCGGGGAGATAGAAGTCCTTGGCGTTCCCGGTCATCATCGCGAAGACGACACCGAAGACGACGCCGAAGACACCACTGAAGGCGTGCTTGACCGTGTCCTTCATGACCAGGCGTACGACGACCAGGACCAGGGACACCGCGAGGGCCGCGATGGCCGACATGTGCAGGTCCTTGTTGATCGTGAAGATGGTCACGAAGAGAAGACCGGGCACGACGGTCTCCACCATGCCCCGCACGCCACCGAAGGCCTCGAAGAGCGCGGCCTCGGTCACCGCCCTGTCCGCGGTGTCCTGGTCTGCGAGGTCTTCGCGGTCGGTCGGCTTGTCGAGGGACGTCACCGGCTACTCCCGTCCGAGCGGTCTGAGTTCGTATTTCGGATTGAAGAGCACCCTACGGCCCCGGCTCATCGATATCCGGCCCGATGCGATCAACTTGCGGCCCGGCTCGATCCCCACGATGGAGCGCCTGCCGAGCCACACCACGTCCAGGGCGGCCGAGCCGTCGAACAACTCCGCCTCCAGGGCCGGGACTCCGGCGCGTGGCCGAAGGGTGACGGTGCGCAACGTACCAGTAACCGTGACTATCTGACGGTCCTGGCAGTCGCCGATACGCGTACAGCCCGTGGTCTGCGAATCCTCGCGCAGCTCCTCCGACTCCAGGTCCTCCTGCGAGGTGGAGAGCCGGTCGAGCATGCGCCGGAATCGGCCCGCCGGCTTCTCGGACGTCCTGTCGGAACGAGGAACAGCACTCATACAGGAAGCGTACCCGGGGCCGGTGACACGGTCGTACCCGCTGGTGTACCCCGGATCCGAGGTCCTTACCTCTCGATCTACCGCTCGAACCGGTACCCCATCCCGGGCTCCGTGACGAAGTGCCGCGGATGCGACGGATCGGTCTCCAGCTTGCGGCGCAGCTGTGCCATGTACACGCGCAGATAGTTGGTCTCGGTGCCGTACGAGGGCCCCCACACCTCCTGCAACAGCTGCTTCTGGCTGACCAGGCGCCCCGTGTTGCGCACGAGCACCTCCAGGAGGTGCCACTCCGTGGGCGTGAGCCGTACGTCGCGGCCGTCCCGGTTGACCTTCTTCGCGGCCAGGTCGACCGTGAAGCCGTCCGTCTCGACGATCCCCTCGTCCTCGCCGCCCCCGGTGGGCTCGGCCCGTCGCACGGCCGCGCGCAGCCGCGCGAGCAGCTCGTCCATGCCGAAGGGCTTGGTCACGTAGTCGTCGGCGCCCGCGTCGAGCGCCTCGACCTTCTCGTCCGAGGAGTGCCGCGCGGACAGGACCAGGATCGGTACGCGGGTCCAGCCGCGCAGCCCCTTGATCACGTCGACGCCGTCCATGTCGGGCAGGCCCAGGTCGAGGACGACCACGTCGGGGTGGCGGGCGGCGGCGAGCTGGAGGGCCTGAGCGCCGTCGGCGGCGGCGTCGACCTCGTACTTGCGCGCCTTGAGGTTGATGACGAGGGCGCGGACGATCTGCGGTTCGTCGTCGACCACGAGCACCCGGGTCATGCGGGCCTGCCTCTCTGCGTTCCAGCGGTGTGCGGGGCGGCCTCCGTGGCCGCCGCCGGTGCGAGGGTGCGGGGCGCTGCCCGCAGGGTCAGAACCATGGTGAGCCCGCCTCCTGGGGTGTCCTCCGCGGCGAGCGTGCCGCCCATCGCCTCGGCGAAGCCCCGCGCGACCGCGAGGCCGAGGCCGACCCCGGCGCCGCGCGGGGCGTCCCCGTAGCGCTGGAAGGGTTCGAAGATGCGGTCCTTGGCGTCGTCGGGGACGCCGGGGCCGCGGTCCACGACGCGGAGTTCGACGCGGTCGCCGAGCGTGCTGGCGGCGACGAGGACGGGCTCGTCGGGCGGGCTGTACTTGACGGCGTTCTCGACGACGTTGGCGACGGCCCGCTCCAGGAGCCCCTTGTCGACGCTGACCATGGGCAGCGACTCGGGGATCTCCAGATCGACGCTGAGCTCCGGGTCCGGCACGCCGACGAGCGCCATCGGCACGACCTCGTCGAGGTCGATCTCGCGGATGAGCGGGGTCACGGTGCCGGTCTGGAGGCGCGACATGTCGAGGAGGTTCCCGACGAGGTGGTCGAGGCGGTCGGCGCCCTCCTCGATCCCGGCGAGCAGCTCGGCCTGGTCCTCGGGCGACCAGTCGACGTCCTCGGAGCGCAGCGAGGAGACCGCGGCCTTGATGCCGGCCAGCGGGGTGCGCAGGTCGTGCGAGACGGCGGCGAGCAGGGCGGTGCGGATGCGATTGCCCTCGGCGAGGGTGCGGGCCTGGTCGGCGGCGTCCTGGAGGCGCCGGCGGTCGAGCACGACGACGGCCTGCGCCGCGAAGGCCGCGAGCACCCGGCGGTCCTCGGCGGGCAGCACCCGCCCGGACAGGGCGAGCGCCATGTGGTCGCCGACCGGCATGTCCACGTCGGCGTCCTCGGGCCGCCCGCCGGGGTGCGGCCCGGCGCTGCCCGCGCACGTCCAGGGCGCGATGTCGCTCTCCCGCTCCAGAAGCGCCACGGACTCCATCGCGAACGTCTCCCGTACGCGCTCCAGGAGCGCCTCCAGAGACGTGTCGCCGCGCAGCACACTGCCCGCGAGGAAGGAGAGGATCTCCGACTCGGCGCGCAGCCGGGCCGCCTGGTGGGTGCGGCGTGCGGCGAGGTCCACGACGGACGCGACGGACACGGCGACACCGACGAAGATCACGATGGCGACGATGTTCTTCGGGTCGGCGATCGTGAACAGGTGCAGCGGCGGCGTGAAGAAGTAGTTCAGGAGCAGCGAGCCGACCGCCGCCGAGGCGAGCGCGGGGAACAGTCCGCCGACGAGGGCCGCGGCGACCGTCGCCGACAGGAACAGCAGCATGTCGTTGGCGAGGCCGAGGTCGCCGCTCATGTGGGTGAGGGCCAGCGAGAGGAGCGCGGGGCCGCCGACGCCGACCAGCCAGCCCCACACGATCCGGGACCGGCCGAGCCGGGCGCCGCGCGCGACGGGCAGTCCGCGTCCCTTGGCGACCTCCTCGTGGGTGACGATGTGCACGTCGAGGTCGGGCCCGGACTCCCGGGCGACGGTGGCGCCGACGCCGGGCCCGAAGACGTACTGCCAGGTCTTGCGGCGCGAGGAGCCGAGGACGATCTGGGTGGCGTTGACGCCGCGCGCGAACTCCAGGAGCGCCGAGGGGATGTCGTCGCCGATGACGTGATGGAACGTTCCGCCGAGGTCCTCGACGAGGGTGCGCTGGAGCGCGAGCTCCTTGGGCGAGGCGGCGGTCAGGCCGTCGCTGCGGGCGATGTAGACGGCGAGCACCTCGCCGCCCGCGCCCTTCTCCGCGAGCCGCGCCGCGCGCCGGATCAACGTACGGCCTTCGGGACCTCCGGTCAGCCCGACGACGATGCGCTCGCGGGCCTGCCAGGTGGAACGGATGTCGTGCTCGCCCCGGTACTCCTGGAGGTACTCGTCGGCCCGGTCGGCGACCCAGAGCAGGGCCAGCTCGCGCAGGGCGGTGAGGTTGCCGGGGCGGAAGTAGTTGGACAGGGCCGCGTCGACCTTGTCCGGCTGGTAGATGTTGCCGTGCGCCATCCGGCGGCGCAGCGCCTGGGGCGACATGTCGACCAGCTCGATCTGATCGGCGCGGCGCACGACCTCGTCGGGCACGGTCTCACGTTGACGTACACCGGTGATCGACTCAACCACGTCACCCAACGACTCAAGATGTTGAATGTTGACGGTCGATACGACGTCGATGCCGGCGGCGAGCAGTTCCTCGACGTCCTGCCAGCGCTTGGCGTTGCGCGAGCCGGGGACGTTCGTGTGCGCGAGTTCGTCCACGAGCGCGACGGCCGGGGCCCGGTGCAGGACGGCGTCGACGTCCATCTCGGGGAAGAGCGAGCCCCGGTACTCGATCTCCCGGCGCGGCACCTGCTCCAGGCCGTGCAGCATCACCTCGGTGCGCGGCCGGCCGTGGTGCTCGACGAACGCGACGACGCAGTCGGTGCCCCGCTCGACGCGGCGGTGCGCCTCGGACAGCATCGCGTACGTCTTCCCGACGCCCGGCGCGCTGCCGAGATAGATCCGAAGTCTGCCGCGTCCCATGGCCTCACTGTCTTCTGTCGCTGCTCCACGCAGTCTCGACCTTACGGCCGACGATGGCGACAAAAGGGACGGATGCCTGGTGGGCGGGCGGCTTTGACGCAACCCTGATGCCGGTCCCGCCGCGGGCTCAGTGCTCGACGATCTCGCCGTCGCTGAGCTCCAGGACGCGGTCCGCGAGGCCGAGCAGGGTCGTGTCGTGGGTGGCGACGAGCGCGGTGACCCGCTCGCTGCGCACCACGGCGCGCAGCAGCTCCATCACGGCAAGGCCGGTCTCCGCGTCGAGCTGTCCGGTCGGCTCGTCGGCGATCAGCAGGGCGGGCCGGTTGGCGAGCGCGCGGGCGATGGCGACGCGCTGCTGCTGCCCGCCGGACAGCTCGCCGGGCCGCTGTCGGGCGTGCCCGTCGAGGCCGACGAGGGAGAGCAGCAGCTCGACGCGCTCCTCGCGCTCGCGCGGGTCGGCCTTGCGCAGCCGCATCGGCACGCCGACGTTCTCGGCGGCGGTGAGGATCGGGATGAGCCCGAAGGACTGGAAGATGAAGCCGATGCGGTCGCGGCGCAGCTCCAGGAGGCCGTTCTCGCCGAGCCGCGCGAGATCGAGCCCGTCGACGGTGATCCGCCCCTCGTCGGGCACGTCCAGGCCGCCCACCAGGTTGAGCAGCGTCGTCTTGCCGGATCCTGAGCGGCCCTTGAGGGCGACGAGCTCACCGCGCGGCACCTCGAAGGAGACCCCGCGCAGCGCGTGCACGGCGGCGGCCCCTGTCCCGTACGAGCGGCGCAGGTTCTCCACGACGACCATCGGCCCGCTGCCGTCCTGCTCCAGGACGGCGGTGCCCGCCTCGGTGCTCTCGGTCATCCGTCCACTCCCCCGTCGTCACGTTCCCGGCCGGGCGCCAGTATGGTCACGCGGCGCCCGGCCGGGCAATGGTCGAGACCGGTTCGGGGCTTCTAGCTGGGGTTCTCCGCGTGGGTGAGGGTCTCCCAGGCGACGAAGAGGTTGTTGGAGCCCGCGGGCCGCTGCTGCTCGGTGAGCTTCTGGGTGTTGGTCATGGCGACGCCGAGCCGGGTGTGCAGGGCGTTGTAGCCGACCTCGGTGACGGGCCCGAGCCCGCGCTTGACGGTGCCGCCGCACAGCCAGCTCGGCGGTGCCTCACCGAGCTCGTACCGGGAGTGGAAGCCGAGCGCCTGCCGCAGCCGCTCGCCGACGTCGGTGCCGTACAGGTCCGTGCCCTGGATGCGGCTCGTCTCGGCGACGTGCGAGATGGCGGAGATCCCGTACCCGGTGTGCGTGAAGTCGCGGCACGTCTCCTGGGACAGCCCCGTCACGAAGGTCGACTGCCCCTGCCAGTAGCTGACGATCTTGGCCTTGGTGTCGAGGTTCTGGCTCGGCACGGTCTTGGGCAGCTCGCCGTCCGAGGCGAGATACACGTAGGCGGCCGTCCGCGTCCGGAACTTCGCCATGGCCTTGTCGTACGAGGTCCTGTCCTCCAGGAAGACGGAGATACCGACGGCGGCCTCCATCATCGACAGCTCCCAATTGCCGTTGGAGTTCGAGCCGTTGATGACCTCGGGCAGGTACACGTCGCGCAGCATCGTCCTGAAACGCGCCTCGTTGGCCCAGCCGCCGCTGTACGTGTACTTGATGATCTCGGCGGCCTTGGGCCAGGAGGAGCCCGCCCAGCCGGTCTGGAGGGGCGCGTTGCTGTTGGTGTGGTCCTTGATGGTGGCGGACCAGGCGTCCATGAGCGCGATGGACTTCTTCGCGTAGCGGTCGTCGCGCGTGATGTACCAGGCGAGCGCGTCGGTGTACGCGGCTATCGCGTCCTCGCGCTCGTCGGTGCAGCCGTAGTTGGGGTTGGAGTACGAGCCGCACTCGACGGTCGCCCAGGGCTTGGGGGTGCGGTTCAGGTCGGCGTACTTGCTCGCCATCATCTGGTCGAAGGCGCCCTTCCAGGGCTGTGCCCCGGCGGCGACCTTGGCCTTCGCGAAGTCCAGCTGCCCCTGGGAGACGGTGACTCCGGGGTGGGCGAACGCGGCGGGGGCGGCGTCGGCGCGGTCGGCGCCGGGCCAGGCGACGACGCCGACGGCCACGGCGGCGAGGGCGGTGGTGAGGGTGGCGAGCAGGGTGGTGCGCGATCTTCTGTGACGAGCCTGCATGGTGGGGGGCCATCCGTTCTCGTATATGAACGCGAGGCGCCGATGTGAACACGACGCTGGGCGGAGACCCTAGGTACGGACCAGCCTTCCGTCAATACCTGAAGAAAGAACGGGAGTTGGGCGGCCCTGAACACCAAAAGGGCCGGGGCCGCGCGTCCTTGAAGACGTGCGGCCCCGGCCACGTACTACAGCTGTCGTGCGTCAGCGCACTTCGGTGATCTCCGGGCCACGGGCCAGCTGACCCATGCCGCCGCCGAAGCGCGAGCCTTCCTGGCCGTCCTGCCCGGCACCCTCGGCGACCATCTGCGCGTCGTCCGGGAGCTTGAGGACGATCGGGTCACGCGGGGCCATCGGGCCCTCGCCGCGCACCACGACCGTGTCGCGGAAGATCTGCTCGAGAAGGCCGGCCGCCTGCGGCTGCACCGCGCCCTGCCCGGAGATCACACCACGCAGGAACCAGCGCGGACCGTCGACACCGATGAAGCGCACGACCTGGAAACCACCCGTGCCGTCGGGCAGCTGCACCGGCACCTGGGCCCGCAGCTCCCAGCCGAGCGGCCCCTCGACCTCGTCGATCACACCACCCTGCTGAGTGATGCCCGTGGCGATCTCCTCGCGGACCTCGCCCCAGATGCCCTCCTTCTTGGGGGCCGCGAAGCCCTGGAGCTGGATCGCGCTGTCCTGGAGGACCACGGTGGCCGCGACGATCGCGTCGCCCGCGACCTCCACGCGCAGCTCCATGCCCTCTACACCGGGGACGAAGAGTCCACCGAGGTCGACCCGGCCCTCGCCGGGCTCACGGACCTCGGAGGCGTCCCAAGGGCCGTCCGGGCGCGGCTCGGGCTCGAGGCGGACACGCTCCGGCTCGGCCTCGGCGTCCGCGTCGGCATCGTCGACGACCTGCTCGGCCTCGCCCGCCGCGTCCACTGCGTCTTCAGCGGAGCTGTTCTTCTTGCGACGTCCGAACACGTCACTGTCCTTCCCGGTCGGATACGACCGAAGCGTATCGATTCCCACCCTGCTGGCCGCCCGAGCCGCCGACGGCTCCGACGGTCCCGACGGAACCACCCACGGAGGCATGCCCGCCGGTGGACCCGAAACCCCCCTCGGCCCGCGCGGATTCGGGAAGCTGCGCCACCTCGTGGAAGCGCACCCTCTCGACCTGCTGAACGACGAGTTGGGCAATCCGGTCGAAGCGCTCGAACCGCACGCTCTCGCGCGGGTCGAGATTCACCACGATCACCTTGATCTCCCCACGGTACCCGGCATCCACCGTCCCTGGGGCATTCACCAGGGCGACGCCACAGCGCGCGGCGAGACCGGATCGCGGGTGCACGAAGGCCGCGTACCCCTCGGGCAGCGCGACAGACACTCCGGTGGGCAGCACGGCCCGCTCACCGGGGGCGAGTTCGCACGCCTCGGTGGTGCGCAGATCGGCTCCCGCGTCGCCCGGGTGCTCGTACGCGGGCAGCGGCACGTCGGGGTCGACGCGTCGGATCAGCACGTCAAGCGTCACGGGTTCACCTCGAAGGCACGGGCGCGCCGGACCTGGTCCGGGTCGCTCATGGCCGCCTGGATCTCTTCCTTGCGGCCGTTGTCGATGAAGTGGTCGACCTTCACCTCGATGAAGAGGGCGTCGGCGCGGACGGCGACGGGCCCGTCGGGGCCGCCGATCCGGCCGGTCGCGGTCGAGTAGATCTTGCGCCCCGCGACGGCCGTGATCTCGGCGGACAGGTGCAGCACGGTGCCGACGGGCACCGGGCGTACGTAGTCCGTCTCGAGGCGTCCAGTCACGGCGATGGTCTGGGTCAGCCAGTTGAGCGAGCCGAGCGTCTCGTCGAGCGCGGTGGCGAGCAGGCCGCCGTGCGCGAGACCGGGCGCACCCTGGTGCGCGGCGCGCACGGTGAACTCGGCGGTGACGTTGACGCCGTCACCGGCGCGCGCCTCCAGATGCAGCCCGTGCGGCTGTTCGCCGCCGCAGCCGAAACAGTGTCCGTAGTGCGCGCCGAGGAGCTCGCCGGGGGCGGGCGCGTCGGGGTGCCGGACCGGCGCTATGGCGTCGGCCGGGGGCGTCAGAGCTGCAGAAGTACCACTCACAGGCGCAGACCTTACCCGCGCGTCCTATGGCTTCACGCATCGTGCCAAGCTTGTCCGCATGGAGCTCTCGACGACGCCTTACGAAGAACGCCTCACCGCGCCCCGTTCCTGGTGGTTCGTGACCTTCCTCGTGGGTGTCGCGGGCGGCCTCATCCTGCTGCCCTTCGGCACGCTGCCGCTGCTCGGCGGCTTCGTCGGCGGACTGCTCGTGGCGGCCGTGATCACCAGCTCGTACGGCTCGGTCCGGGTCCGCGTCGTGGCGAACTCGCTGGTCGCGGGCGACGCGAAGATCCCGCTGTCCGCGCTGGGCCCGGTGGAGATCCTGGACGCGGAGGAGGCCCGCGCCTGGCGCACGCACAAGGCCGATCCGCGCGCCTTCATGCTGCTGCGCAGCTACGTGCCGACCGCGATCCGCGCCGAGATCACGGACCCGACGGACCCGACGCCGTACGTCTACGTGTCCACGCGCGAACCTGAAGCTTTGGCAAAGGCTCTCGGATCCCGCAGCTGACAGGCCTCGGTCCTCGGTCTCAGTCCTCGGTCCCGCTCTCGATCTCCAGAGCGTCCTTCGGCGTCTCCAGCGGCGGCAGTCCGGACAGCTCGTCCCACGGCACCTGTATGTGCCGCAGATCCTTGCGGACCCGCTCCGCGAGCTTCTTGGTGTCCCTGCGGTTCATGGTCGCGCCCACAGCGGCGCCGATCATGAACGGTGTCAGGCTCGGCAGATTGCGCATCGTGCGCTTCATGATCTGCTGGCGCAGTTCGCGCTTCATCTGTCCGCCGAGCGCCGCGTTGACCGACATCGGCTTCGCCACGTCGATGCCGCGCTCCTGCGTCCACGACGTCAGGTAGGCGCTGCTGCGGTCCTTGAGGGTGCCGCGCGGGCGCACTCCGTACACCTCGTGCAGCTCGGCGATGAGTTTCAGCTCGATCGCCGCGACACCGGTGATCTCCGCGGCCAGTTCCGTCGCCATCGCGGGCGGTACGGGGAGCATCGCCGCGACCCCGATCCCGGCGCCGACCGTGGACGAGGCGTTGGCCGCGCCGGCGACCAGCTTGTCCGCGATCTCCTCGGGCCCCAGGCCCGGAAAGTGTCTGCGCAGCGTCGCCAGGTCCCGTACGGGGACCCGCGGCGCGATGTCGATGATCCGGTCCGCGAGATGACCGAACCCGGCCTTGGCCGCGGCGCCGCCCTTGACCATGCCGGTCTTCACGACGGTGCCGCTCTTGCGTATCCCCGTTCTGGCGGCGCTGCCGCCCTTGCGTACGCCGTCCTTGACGGCATCGACGCGCCGCCGGGCCGGCTGCGCGTCGTCCACCACGGCAGCCGTGTCGGCGTCGCGCAGCGCGACGTCGGCAGGCTCCGGGTCGCCCGTCTCGTGCTCGTCGTGAAGTGCCGATTCGAGCGAGGCTGCTCCAGGGTCGGAAGAGCCTCGCTCGTCGTCACGCACGGCCTCCGAAGGGCCTTGTGCCGCGTCCCGGAGGTGTTTCCGGGGGCGGCGCTTCCAGGGCGGGGTCGAGCCAGTCATGCCCGACCCTGCCTCAGTCGCAGTCGCGGCAGATCGGCTGCCCGTTCTTCTCCCGCGCAAGCTGGCTGCGGTGGTGCACCAGGAAACAGCTCATGCAGGTGAACTCGTCCTGCTGCTTGGGCAGGACACGAACGGCCAGCTCCTCGTTCGAGAGGTCGGCGCCCGGAAGCTCCAGGCCCTCGGCCGCCTCGAACTCGTCCACGTCGACGTTCGACGCGGACTTGTCGTTACGCCGCGACTTCAGCTCTTCGATGCTGTCCTCGTTGAGGTCGTCATCGGTCTTGCGTGGGGTGTCGTAATCCGTTGCCATGTCGCTCTCCCCCTCTGGGTGTAGGCGGTGTCTCAGCGCACGTAACGCATGAGAGGCCGGACTTGTGCCCGACCTGAGGCGGAGATTTTGCCTCACATCAAGGTCTGTTACTCAATCGACACCCAACCGGATCCCTCACGAGTGATCGGCTGGAGTGGCGAACGGGACCGTACACGGTCCGATTGCCGCACTGCACGGGCGCCACCCCGTGTACTTCCCGTGATCAAGCTGCCCGAAAACCCGGATTTTCCCGGCTTTCCGGCGGCTTTTGCGATCACAGAGAGTGGATGCCGGAAAAATCGCCCATGTGATCGATCACACACGACCCTCGTGGGCTCAGGTCCCGAAAATTCAGCTAAAAGCGAACTCTTCAGCGCGTCGGCGGAAGCATCTCAGATCAGTCCCGCCGCCGCACGTCGGATCGGCCTAGATCGGCAGGGTGACTCGCATCACGAGCCCACCCCCCTCGCGCGGTTCGGCGCTGATCCGCCCGCCGTGGGCCCGTGCGACGGACCGCGCGATGGACAGTCCGAGGCCGACACCCTTGTCGCTCCCGGTCCGCTCGGTGCGCAGCCGCCGGAACGGCTCGAAGAGGTTGTCGATCTCGTACGCGGGGACCACCGGGCCGGTGTTGGCGACCACGAGGACCGCCTGACCGTGCTGCGCCTCGGTGTCGACCTCGACCCAGCCGCCCTCCGGCACGTTGTACCTGATCGCGTTCTGTACGAGGTTCAGCGCGATCCGCTCCAGAAGCACGCCGTTGCCCTGGACGACCGCCTCCTTGCGCTCCCCGCGGATCTCCACGCCCTTCTCGTCGGCCTCGGCGCGGGCCTGGTCGAGCGCCTGGGAGGCGACCTCGGCCAGGTCCACGGGCTTGCGCTCGACGATCTGGTTGTCGCTCCTGGCGAGCAGCAGCAGGCCCTCCACGAGCTGCTCACTGCGCTCGTTCGTGGCGAGCAGCGTCTTGCCGAGCTGCTGGAGCTCGACCGGGGCGCCCGGGTCCGAGAGGTGGACCTCCAGGAGCGTGCGGTTGATCGCGAGCGGGGTGCGCAGCTCGTGCGACGCGTTGCCCACGAAGCGCTGCTGCGCCGTGAACGCCCGCTCCAGGCGGTCGAGCATCTCGTCGAAGGTGTCCGAAAGCTCCTTCAACTCGTCGTCGGGCCCGTCCAGTTCGATCCGGCGCGACAGGTCCGTGCCGGCCACCCGGCGCGCGGTGCGCGTGATGCGGCCGAGCGGGGACAGGACGCGTCCGGCCATCGCGTACCCGAAGGCGAAGGCGATGATCGCGAGGCCGAGCAGCGCCATCAGGGAACGGCTCAACAGCACGTCGAGGGCGTGCTGACGCTGGTCGTTGACGCACTTGCTCAGGACGTCGTTCAGCTCGCTGGCCGGGATCTGCGAACCGTCGGGGATGTTGCAGACCGCGCTGGCGACGCGGCCTTCCACGATCTTGAACGGCAGCTCGCTGCCCACGTTCAGCGCCTGCGCCGCGAGCAGATAGATGATCGAGAGCAACAGGATGCCCGCGATGAGGAACATGCCGCCGTAGAGGAGCGTGAGCCTTATGCGGATCGTCGGGCGGAGCCAGGGAAAGGGCGGCTCGACCGGCGCTCCCGGCTTCCAGGTCGGCTTCGGTGGCGCCTTCGGGGGCGCGGGAGTGGTGGCCATGGAAGGTCAGATCCGGTAGCCGGAGCCCGGCACCGTGACGATGACGGCCGGCTCGCCGAGCTTGCGGCGCAGGGTCATGACGGTGACCCGGACGACGTTCGTGAACGGGTCCGTGTTCTCGTCCCAGGCCTTCTCCAGGAGCTGCTCCGCGGAGACGACGGCGCCCTCGCTGCGCAGCAGCACTTCGAGGACCGCGAACTCCTTGGGGGCGAGCTGGATCTCCTTGCCGTCCCGGAACACCTCGCGGCGGTTCGGGTCGAGCTTGATGCCGGCGCGCTCCAGGACGGGCGGCAGCGGCACGCTCGTACGGCGTCCGAGAGCCCGCACACGGGCCGTCAGCTCGCTGAACGCGAAGGGCTTGGGGAGGTAGTCGTCGGCGCCCAGCTCCAGGCCCTCCACGCGGTCGCTGACGTCGCCGGAGGCGGTCAGCATGAGGATGCGGGTGGGCATGCCCAGCTCGACGATCTTGCGGGCGACGTCGTCGCCGTGCACGAGCGGGAGGTCGCGGTCGAGAACGACCACGTCGTAGTCG
The DNA here is from genome assembly GCF_040679615.1 of Streptomyces sp. NPDC052225. Lineage (NCBI taxonomy): Bacteria > Bacillati > Actinomycetota > Actinomycetes > Kitasatosporales > Streptomycetaceae > Streptomyces > Streptomyces sp. NPDC052225. Next base: position 121,387 of record NZ_JBFAVD010000008.1, read on the forward strand.
TTCACGCCGATGCGCTCGAGGGCGGCCGCACCGTCGTACACGACGTCGACGGCCATGGCCTCCCGGCGCAGTCCGGTGGCCACCGCATCGGCGAGCAGCTGCTCGTCCTCGACGACGAGTACGCGCACGTCGCTTGTCCTTCCTCTGGTCACCCACGGGCAGCGTTCGGGCGCACGTGGGCAGGTCCGGTCATGGGATGTGAGCCTCCATCCTGCCCCTTTCGGCCATAAACCGGCTGTAAGGCGGCCGGGCGTCCCGGGAATGCCGGTTTTTCTCCGGGGGTTGAGGTTTCTGCCGAAGGGAGCGTGGGGAGGACGGCTGTACACCCGCGATCACGCTTTGTATGTGGCATGCCACGAGCCGCTGTCGAGTTCGCTTCCCGCAGGGCGGCTCGAGACGTGATCGCCCCTTCCACCGGGCACACCCCCGTGCCACCGACCCACGACCCAGGACGAGGGGGCGCAACCATGGACGCATTCACCGCAGGACTGATGCAGCGCATAAGGGCGGCCGAGACCGACCTGACGCGGGCGCGCGAGACCGGCGACGACTTCCTCGCGGAGGTCGAGCAGGGCGAGCTGGACGACCTCCACCGCCTCGCCGCCGAGCACGGCGTAGAGATCCACGCCGCGAGCGTCTGACGGCCACAGCGAAGGGCCCCGGCACCTGTTCGATCCAGGCAGGTGCCGGGGCCCTTTCGTGCGCCCTCAGGGCTACGGAGGTCAGTCGTGCCAGGCGCCGAGCTCTTCCAGCCAGTTCTGAAGCGGCTCGAACAGGCCGGGGGGCGCGGCGATCGTCAGCTCGGGCGAGACGGGCTCGCCGGGGCGGCCGCCGGTCAGGGCGCCGGCCTCCCGCGCGACGAGGTCGCCGGCGGCGAAGTCCCAAGGGTTCAGGCCGCGTTCGTAGTACGCGTCCATGCGGCCGAGCGCCACGTCGCACAGGTCGATGGCCGCGGAGCCGCCCCGCCGGATGTCCCGCACGCGCGGCACCAACTGCCGTACGACGTCGGCCTGCTGGACGCGGCGCGACTCCAGGTAGCCGAAGCCGGTGCCGACCAGGGCCTGCTCGAACGGGGGCGCCACGCGCACGCGCGCGGGCCGGTCGTTCACGAAGGCGCCGCCGCCGAGGACGGCGCGGTACGTCTCGCCGCGCATGGGTGCCGCGACGACGCCGACGATCGTCTCGCCGTCCTTGCGGGCCGCGATGGAGACGGACCAATCGGGGCGCCCGTAAAGGTAGTTGACCGTTCCGTCGAGGGGATCGATCACCCACTCGACGCCGCTGGTGCCCCGGGTGCTCGCGCCCTCCTCGCCGAGCACGCCGTCGTCGGGGCGGCGCTCGGCCAGGTAGTCCGTGATCAGCTTCTCGGACGCGATGTCCATCTCGGTGACGACGTCGACGGCGCTGGTCTTGGTGGCGGCGACGCCGAGGTCGGCCGGGCGGCCGTCGCGCAGGAAGACGCCCGCGCGGGCGGCCGCCTCCAGGGCGATGTCGAGAAGCTCTGCCTTCAGGTCGGTCATCTGGCGTCCTTACGCGTACGGGCTGTCGGCGCCCGCCGCGGCGGGCTTGGGGGCGCGGGCCGGGCAGCAGCCCACCGGGCACACGTTGTGACTCGCGCCGAGGGCGCCCAGGGCGCAGGGCGTGACCTGCTCGCCGCTCTCGGCGGCGGCCCGCTCCAGGACCAGCTCGCGGACGGCGGCGGCGAAGCGCGGGTCGGCGCCGACGGTCGCCGAGCGGCGGACCGGCAGGCCGATCTCGGCGGCCTTGGCGGTGGCCTCGGTGTCGAGGTCGTAGAGGACCTCCATGTGGTCCGAGACGAACCCGATGGGCGCCATGACGACGGCAGGGACCCCTGCGCCGTGCCGCTCCTCCAGGTGGTCGCAGATGTCGGGCTCCAGCCACGGGATGTGCGGGGCTCCCGAGCGCGACTGGTAGACGAGCTGCCAGGGGTGGTCGACGCCGGTCTCCTCGCGCACCGCGTCGGCGACGAGCCGCGCGACGTCCAGGTGCTGCTTCACGTACGCGCCGCCGTCGCCGTGGTCCTCCGCGGGCCCGGAGCTGTCGGCCGCGGCGTCCGGGATGGAGTGCGTGGTGAAGGCGATGTGGGCGCCGTCGCGCACGTCCTCGGGGAGGTCGGCGAGGGACTTCAGGACGCCGTCGACCATGGGCCGTACGAAGCCGGGGTGGTTGAAGTAGTGCCGCAGCTTGTCGATCGCCGGGAGCTCCAGGCCCTCCGCCTCCAGGGCGGCGAGGGACTCCGCCAGGTTCTCCCGGTACTGGCGGCAGCCCGAGTACGAGGCGTACGCGCTGGTGGCGAGGACGAGGATGCGGCGGTGGCCGTCGGTGACCATCTCGCGCAGGGTGTCGGTCAGGTACGGCGCCCAGTTCCTGTTGCCCCAGTACACCGGCAGGTCCAGGCCGTGGTCGGCGAAGTCCTTGCGCAGGGCGTCGAGCAGCGCCCGGTTCTGGTCGTTGATCGGGCTGACCCCGCCGAACAGGAAGTAGTGCTGCCCCACTTCCTTGAGCCGCTCCTTGGGGATGCCGCGGCCGCGCGTCACGTTCTCCAGGAACGGGACGACGTCGTCGGGGCCCTCGGGGCCGCCGAACGAGAGCAGCAGCAGGGCGTCGTAGGGGCGGGCGTCGGGGGTGGCAGCGTGCGCTTCTGGCATGTGTTCGATCCTGCCACCCGGCACTGACAGGCGGAAAACCGCCATGCCCCGGATGCCTGACACGCGTAAGCTGTGTCAGCCGAGTTCACGCCTTACGTTTCCCGCCGGAGTCCTGTTGCCCAGCCCCTACCGCGCCATATTCGCCCTGCCCGGGACCAAGAGTTTCTCGGTGGCCGGGTTCCTGGGCCGGATGCCCCTGTCGATGATGGGCATCGGCATCGTCACGATGGTCTCGCAGCTGACCGGGCGCTACGGCCTGGCCGGTGCCCTGTCCGCGACGGTGGCGCTGTCCGCCGCGGTGATCGGGCCGCAGATCTCCCGCCAGGTCGACCGGCACGGGCAGCGACGCGTGCTGCGCCCCGCGACCCTCGTGTCGCTCGTGGCGGTCTCCGGGCTCCTGCTGTGCGCCAAGTACGAGGCGCCGGACTGGACGCTCTTCCTGTGTGCCGCGTTCATCGGCTGCGTCCCCAGCGTGGGCTCGATGATCCGCGCGCGGTGGGCCGCCCTCTACCGGGACACCCCGCGGCAACTGCACACCGCGTACTCCTTCGAGTCCGTGATCGACGAGGTGTGCTTCATCTTCGGGCCGATCATCTCGATCGGCCTGTCCACGGCGTGGTTCCCGGAAGCGGGGCCCCTGCTCGCGGGCTGTTTCCTCGCGGTCGGTGTCTTCTGGCTGACCTCGCAGCGGGCCACGGAACCGGCGCCGCACCCCCGCGGGCAGCACGGCGCCGGATCGGCGCTCCGCGCGCGCGGGTTGCAGGTTCTGGTGGCGACCTTCGTGGCCACGGGCGCGATCTTCGGTGCGGTCGACGTGGTGACGGTGGCCTTCGCCGAGGAGCAGGGTCACAAGTCGATGGCCAGTGTCGTGCTCGCCATCTATGCGGCCGGCTCCTGTGTCGCGGGTGCCGTCTTCGGCCTCCTGCACTTCAAGGGGGCGCCCGCCCGCAGGTGGCTGGTGGGTGTCGTCGCGATGGCCGTGAGTATGATCCCCCTCCAACTGGTCGGGAACCTGCCGTTTCTGGCCGTGGCGCTCTTCGTTGCGGGCCTGTCCATCGCACCGACGATGATCACGACGATGGCCCTCGTCGAGCAGCACGTACCACGCGCGAAACTGACCGAGGGCATGACCTGGATCAGCACCGGGCTCGCGGTCGGTGTCGCGCTCGGTTCCTCCGTGGCGGGGTGGGTGATCGACGCCTTCGGTGCGAAGGCCGGGTACGGGGTACCGGGGATCTCCGGCGCCGTCGCGGTCCTGGTGGCGTTCCTCGGCTACCGCCGGCTGAAGCAGCCGGTTCCGCAGCGGGGAGGACCTACGGATGAGCACGGCGCAGACGGGCAGCACGAAGAGCAGCGAAGCGTGGCGTAACTGGGCGGGGAACGTCGTCTCCCGCCCCGTGCGCGAGGTGACGCCCGCATCCGTGGAGGAACTCACGGCGGCCGTGCGCAGGGCGGCCGAGGACGGTCTGAAGGTGAAGGCGGTCGGCACCGGCCACTCCTTCACGGCGGCCGCCGCGACCGACGGAGTGTTGATACGCCCTCAACTGTTGACCGGCATCCGCAGCATCGACCGGGCGAACGGCACGGTCACGGTCGAGGCCGGCACCCCGCTCAAGCGACTCAACCTGGCCCTGGCCCGCGAGGGCCTGTCGCTCACCAACATGGGCGACATCATGGAGCAGACCGTCTCCGGCGCCACGAGCACCGGCACGCACGGCACGGGCCGCGACTCCGCCTCCATCGCCGCCCAGATCAAGGGACTTGAGCTGGTCACCGCGAGCGGTGAGCTGATCACCTGCTCCGAGAAGGAGAACCCCGAGATCTTCGCCGCCGCCCGGATCGGCCTGGGCGCGCTCGGCATCGTCACCGCGATCACCTTCGCCGTGGAGCCGGTCTTCCTGCTCACCGCGCGCGAGGAGCCGATGACCTTCGACAAGGTCCTCGCCGACTTCGACGAGCTGCACGCCGAGAACGAGCACTTCGAGTTCTACTGGTTCCCGCACACCGGCAACTGCAACACCAAGCGCAACAACCGCAGCGCGGGCCCCGAGGCGCCGGTCTCCCGGATCAGCAGCCTCTGGGAGGACGAGATCCTCTCCAACGGCCTGTTCCAGGTGGTCAATTCGCTCGGCCGCGCGGTGCCCGGCACGATCCCGACGATCGCCAAGATCTCCAGCAAGGCGCTGTCGGCCCGTACGTACACGGACATTCCCTACAAGGTCTTCACATCCCCGCGCCGGGTGCGTTTCGTGGAGATGGAGTACGCGGTTCCGCGCGCGGCCCTGGTGGAGACGCTGCGCGAGCTGAAGTCCATGGTGGACCGCTCGAACCTGCGCGTCAGCTTCCCCGTGGAGGTCCGCACGGCCCCGGCCGACGACATCGCGCTGTCCACGGCGTCGGACCGCGACAGCGCCTACATCGCGGTCCACATGTACAAGGGCACCCCGTACCAGCGGTACTTCACTGCGGCCGAGCAGATCTTCACCGCCCACGAGGGCCGCCCGCACTGGGGCAAGGTGCACACGCGCGACGCCGAGTACTTCGCCGGCGTCTACCCGCGCTTCGGCGAGTTCACCGCCCTGCGCGACCGCCTGGACCCGGACCGCCTGTTCGGCAACGCCTACCTGCGCCGGGTCCTCGGCGACTGAGGCACGCCCGCTATTCGGCCGGGGTCTCCCCCAGGCCGTTCTCCGCGCCGGTGCCCGTGCTCTGCGAGGGGGTCGGCGTGGGCGTCGGGGTCGGCGTCGTACCGCTGTCCCCGGAATCGGAGCCCGTGTCGGAGTCGTTGTCCGAGTCGCCCGTACCGCTGTCGGAGCCGGGGTCCGTGTCGGACCCGGTCCCGGTGCTGTCGCCGGGTGTCGGCGTGGGCGTCGCGTCGCCGTCCGTGGACGAGTCGTCGCCGTTCTGCCGCGTGCCGCCGTCCGAGCCCGTGCTGCTGTCGCCGGAGGGCGTCTGTGACGTGCCGGGCGTCGGGTCGCTGTCACCGGAGGACGAGCGACCGGAGAAGGCGTCGCGGAACGTCGTGCTGCCGCTGTCGCCGCTGAAGCTGTGCCCGGACACGAGTTCGTACGTGGTGATGCCGCCCATGGTCACGCCGAACACGACGGCGGCGGCGATCAGCGGGCGCTTCCAGCTCTTGATGCGCGTGCGGTGCACGGTCCCGCCGGTGAACTCCTCGGACGGGAGCGGGGGTTGGGGCGGCTCGCCCACGGGCCGCAGCAGGCGGGTGGCCTCGTCGACGGCGCCGGCCTTGAGGAGCTGGGTCTTCTCGGGGTCGACCGTGCCCAGGAAGCGGGTCTCCTCGGGGTCGACCGCGCCCAGGAGCCGGGTCTTCTCGGCCGCGTCGGGCAGCAGGTCGGCGACGGCTCCGGTGTCCAGGAGCCGGGTCTCGCCGTCGTCGGGTATCCGGTGCTCCGCGGCGGGCGTGCCCCACGTGATGGTCGTCGGCACCGCCCCGGTGGCGGGTCGCGCGGCCGGCGGCCGGTCGCCGGTGACCATGGCCTTCGTGGCGTCCATCGCGTCGTCCGAGCGGAACGTGCGCGGCACCGGGCGCCCTTCGGCGGTGACCGGGACCTGACGCGCCTTCGGCTTCGTCTGCACCGCGACGTCGCGTATCTGCTCGCCGGTGCGCTTGAAGAAATGCTGGAAGACGGTGCCGCCGCAGGTGGCGAGGGCGCTGACCAGGCCGGCGCCCAGGATCGTCCCGTAGACCCCGAAGCTGGAGGCGAGCTTCGCGGCCACGACGGCGGCGACCGCACTGCCCGCCACCTGGGGCACGCTCAGATCCAGCCGCTTCTTCTCCTTGGGCTCGCCCTGACCGTCCTTGGAGTTCTCCGGCTTCTCGCCCATTTCCGGACCTTGCCTGCCTTTCTCGACACAAACCGACATCACGCCTGTTTCGCAGCGAAGTTCACGAGGCTACGTGAACTTCCTGTGTCACACGAGAAAGGGACGTACGGGCGAAGTGAATGGTTCCGGTTCCGGAGATTCCGTGAAGCACGCCACGCAGATCCCCCGCGAATCGGACGCCGCAGGCGCACGCCCCATACCCAACTCCCGTTCCCCATGAGAAGTTCGGCGGCGTGCCGATCCACGCGAGTGGCCCGAATGGAGTACTGTTGCGAGCCCTGGGTCCGGTCTCCCGCCAGGGTGTCCGGGGCCTTCCAGGACCGCCGGGAGGGGGCTCGTTGCACAGGGTGACGAACTCGGTCACTTAGCGTTGCGAACAGGTAACCGTGCCATAACGGCGCTCTCGGGTCGATGCCCGACACGCCGGGCAACTCGGCAAGGTTGTGGCAGGCTGCACCCGGGCAGGCCACACTCGACTAGCGGAAGCAGCGACGCACGTGACGTCGGCAGGCACCACCCGGGAGGTCCCCATGCCCGAACTGCGTGTCGTGGCCGTCTCTAACGACGGCACACGGCTGGTGCTGAAGGCTGCGGACAGCACGGAGTACACGCTTCCGATCGACGAGCGCCTCCGGGCCGCCGTGCGCGGCGACCGTCCGCGTCTCGGCCAGATCGAGATCGAGGTGGAGAGCCACCTCCGCCCGCGCGACATTCAGGCGCGCATACGAGCCGGTGCCTCCGCCGAGGAGGTCGCCCAGCTCGCGGGCATCCCGGTCGATCGTGTACGCCGCTTCGAGGGCCCCGTGCTCGCGGAGCGTGCCTTCATGGCCGAGCGGGCCAGGAAGACCCCCGTGCGCCGTCCCGGCGAGAACACCGGCCCCCAGCTCGGCGAGGCGGTGCAGGAGCGACTCCTGCTGCGCGGCGCCGACAAGGAAACCGTCCAGTGGGACTCCTGGCGCCGCGACGACGGCACCTGGGAAGTCCTCCTCGTCTACCGGGTCGCGGGCGAACCGCACTCGGCGAGCTGGACCTACGACCCGCCCCGCAGGCTCGTCCAGGCCGTGGACGACGAGGCGCGCTCGCTCATCGGCGAGTCCGACGACATCGGCGCGCCCGAGCCCACGTTCCCGTTCGTGCCGCGCATCGCACGACTGCCCAGGGACCGGCCGCTCGACCGCGCCCTCGACCGGCAGTTGGAGCGTCCGACGCCGCCTCCGCCGGAGGTCGGTCCTCCGGCGGCCGAGGAGAACCTGCCGGCGATCGCCTCCTCCGCGGAGCGCGACTCGCTGACCAGCCTCCTCGAGGCGGTGCCCAGTTACCGCGGCGACATCGTCGTGCCCGACCGTCCGACGACGGCTCCCGAGCCGCCGCAGGAGGAGCCCGAGCCGCCCGCGGCCGCCGAGTTGGAGGAGCCGGCGGCGCCCGCCGCGTCGGCCGGTGCCGGATCGGCGTACGCGGACGTGCTGATGCCGCGCTCCGTCGCCGGGCACCGGGACCGTCTGACCGGCACCACCGACCGGCAGGCCGAGGCCGACGGGGTGCGCCCCGGCCGGCGGGCCGCGGTGCCGAGCTGGGACGAGATCGTGTTCGGCACCCGGCGCAAGAAGCAGGAGTAGCCCTCCTCCAGGGATACGCGAGCGAGGCCCGCGCCGTTCAGTCGGCGCGGGCCTCAACTCCGTACGGGGGAAGGGTTACTGCGGGTCCGGGCCCGTCGCGACCGGGCGGGACTCGTCCGCCGACCACTGGGACCAGGAGCCGACGTAGAGCTGCGCGTCGATGCCCGCCACCGCGAGGGCGAGGACCTCGTGGGCGCCGGAGACGCCCGAGCCGCAGTAGACGCCGACCTGGCCCGGATCGCCGGTCGCGCCAAGGGACTTGAAGCGGTCGGCGAGTACGGCGGCGTCCAGGAAGCGGCCGTCGGGGCCGACGTTCTCCGTCGTCGGGGCGGACACCGCGCCCGGGATGTGGCCGCCGACGCGGTCGATGGGCTCCACGTCGCCGCGGTAGCGCTCGGCCGCGCGGGCGTCCAGGAGCAGCCCCGAGCGGGCGAGAGCGGCGGCGGCGTCCGCGTCGAGGAGTCCGGTGGCACCGGGTGCAGGCTCGAAGGTGCCGGGCTCCGGCGAGGGGATCTCGGTCTCCAGGGGGCCGTCCCACGCGGCGAGGCCGCCGTCGAGGACTCGCACGGACGGGTGACCCGTCCAGCGCAGGAGCCACCAGGCGCGCGCGGCGGCCCAGCCCTGCCCGCCGTCGTACACAACGACGTCCCGGTCGGCCGAGACGCCCGCGGCGCGCAGCGCCGCGCCGAGGTCCGCCAGGTCGGGCAGCGGGTGACGGCCCTCGCCCGGACCCGCGTGACCTGCGAGTTCCGCGTCCAGATCGATGAAGACCGCGCCCGGGAGATGGCCCTTGGCGTACTCGGCACGACCGTCGAAAGCGGGCTCTCCCGCGGCCTTCGCGACGCTCAGCTGCCAGCGGATGTCGAGCAGAACCGGAGGATTGTCCCCCGCCGACTCGCTCGCAAGTTCGGATGCGGAGATGATGGCATTCATGAGGGTCATCCTTGCTCATGGTCTGGTACGAGCGGCGCCGTTCGGCTAGCGTGCTCGATCGACTACCGAGCGTCTACCGACCGGACACGCTCGGGTCATGGCGTCGCAACGCATGCGAAACACCGATTCGGGCATCCTCTGCGGGGAGTCCGGCGGATTCGGCGCGGCCAGGGAGCGCCGCGCGGCACGGAGTGCCACCATCAGCACGGGCGTGATGCGACAGCTGGGGTCCCGAGTGCGGGGCCGAGCGTCCTGGTCCGAGGATTCCGAGGAGAGAGTGACGATGACCGAGGCAGCAGCCCGGCGCGCACCGGGCACACCGTGCTGGGTGAGTCTGATGGTGCACAGCCTGAGCGCGACCCAGGAGTTCTACGGGGCGCTGTTCGGCTGGGAGTTCAGGCCGGGGCCGCAGCAGCTCGGCCCGTACGTACGGGCCCTCCTGGACGGCAAGGAGGTGGCCGGCATCGGCCAGCTGCCGCCCGACCGCCATCTGCCGGTCGCCTGGACCCCGTATCTGGCCACGGACGACGTGGACGCGACGGCCGAGTCCGTGCGGCACTGCGGCGGCACGGTGGGCGTCGGCCCGCTGGACGCCGGCGAGGCGGGCCGGTTGGCGATCGGCTCCGACCCGGCCGGCGCGGTGTTCGGCGTCTGGCAGGCCGCCGCGCACCTGGGCATGGCGGTCACCGGGGTGCCCGGCGCGGTGGCGTGGAACGAGCTGGTGACGCGGGAGACGGCGAGCGTCGCCAAGTTCTACCAGGCGGTCTTCGGGTACGCCGAAGAGGCCGTGGTCTCCGCCGACTTCGACTATCTGACGCTGCACCTGGAGGGGCACGCGGTGGCGGGCGTGCACGGCGTCGGCAACGCGCTGCCGCGCGACCGGGGCGCGTACTGGATCACGTACTTCGAGGTCGCCGACGTGGACGAGGCCGTGGAGCGGGTCGCCGACCTGGGCGGCCACGTGGTCACGCCCGCGCGCGACTCGTCGCACGGGCGGGTGGCCACGGTGGCCGACCCGGAAGGGGCGCAGTTCGCGCTCGTGGCGCCCCCGAGGCCGTAGGAGACGGTCGGCCGGTTCAGCGCACCGAGAACTCGCGGATCACGGTGTTCCGGAAGACCGCCTTGCCATCCGCGCTGAACAGCGCGAGGCCGGTGTCCACGAGGTACGGGAACGCCTCCATGGAGTGCACGTACCGGCCGTCGTCGACGTACATCTCGACCGTGGTCCGGTCGACCAGGACACGCAGCCGCACGGTGTGCGCGGACGGGTCGAACGGGGTGCGGCTCTCCTGCCACTTCCCGGAGGTGTCGGGGTTCGCGGCGCCGCGCCGGTTGACGAAGGCGTAGTCGCCCCACACGCCCGCGTCGATGTGCCGGCCACCGTCGGAGGAGCGGCGCAACTGGACTCCGGCGCCCGTGAGCCGGTCCCAGGTGATCTCGGTCGTCAGCTCGTACGCGGTGCCCGTGTAGGCGAGGACGCGGGTGCCGTCGACCTCCAGGTCGCCGAGGTTCACGGTGCGCGAGACGTGTCCGTCCAGGGCTGTGACGGGGCGGGACGCGAGGTAATACGTACCACCTGAGGCGCGGCGGAGGGTGACCTCGCGGACGATCGAGTCGGTGCCGTTGAAGCCGTCCGTGTCGATGGTCGGCGTCGTGTTGGGGTAGTCCCAGTTGTTCGCCCAGCCGATCGCGTACCGGACGGCCGGGTCGACGGTGCCGTCCGGCGCGTGCTTGTCGAAGGTGACGGCGCCGTACCAGTCGAAGCCGTGGTCGAGCCACTGCGGGTCGGGGGCGTCGGGCGTGAAGGCGGAGCCGTCGAACTCGCCGGTCCAGTAGGCGTACGTGTTGGGCAGGCCTGACGCCTTGCCGTTCGCGCTGACGCCGAGGACCCACTTGACGGTGCCGCCGTCGGTGGCGATGCGGAACAGGTCGGGGCACTCCAGGACGCCGAGACCCTCCTTGACGAAGCCGCCCGCGTACGTCCACCGCTTGAGGTCGGCCGAGTGGTAGAAGCCGACCTTGGTGTTCTCGGCGAGGGCCATCACCCAGCGGCCCCGCGCCTCGTCGCGGATCACCTTGGGGTCGCGGAAGTCCTTGACGCCGGGGTTGGCGAGGGCCGGGGCGGTGCCGTGGTGGGTGAAGGTGCGGCCGCCGTCGGTGGAGTACCAGAGGTACTGGGCCTGGGTGGCGGCGCTCTCGTCGGGTTCCATCGTGGCGAGGACGACGACGGCTCCGGCGCCGAACCCGGCGGTGTTGCCGCTGTCCACGACGGCGGATCCGGACCAGATGTCGCCGTTCGGTGTCGTGTCCTTCGGTATCGCGATGCCGCGGTCGGTGAAGGAGACGAGGTCGGTGCTGGTGGCCAGGCGCCAGGCGGTTCCGGTCGTGGTGCCGCCGCTCAGGTAGTCGGCGTTGTAGAGGTAGTAGTAGTGGTACTCGCCGTCGATCCAGACCGGCCGCTGCGGATCGTTCTTCCACTGGTCGGGGACGGTGAAGTGGTACTCGGCGCGGTAACTCGCGCCGTCCTTCGACGACTTGGGCTTCGAGGGCTTGGGCTTCGCCGCGGCCGGGGCGACGGCGGCGGGCAGGGCCGGCGCGGCCGCGCCCAGGGCGGACGCGGCGAGCAGGGTTCTGCGGGTGGGTCCGGGCATGGAGGTACGTCCCTTCTGCCGGCGTCCGTCGGGAGACACCCTTCGACAGACGTCCATCGGAAGACGTCCATCGGGATCGGCCGGCGTCGGTGAGGACTGTAGACCTAACTCGTTAAAGGTCAAGCGATACAGGGCCTTGACAGGGACGTAACGCGGTTCTCATCATCTGGGCATCGCCCTTCGCTAATACGAGTTAGGCCCTTCATGAGTGAGGCCCTCCGATGACCGACTCACCCCGCCCGCCCACGGCCCGCGGCGTCCCGCGCCGCGATCTGCTCCGCTACGGCGCGTACGGCGCCGGTGCCGCCGCGCTCGCGGGCACCGCGTCCCAGTGGGACCGGCTGACCGGGAACGACATCCCGGGACGTGACGGCGACGCGCTCGTCGTCGCGACGCTCGGCTCCGCCGTCGACCCGGCCGCCCAGCGCGTCCTGCGCGACGGCTTCCAGCGGCTGCACCCCGACATCAGGATCCGCCTGCTGCCCGTGCAGGCCACGGACTGGTCGGACTTCTTCGCCAAGATCCTCACCCAGATCGCCGCGGGCACCGCGCCCGACGTGGTCTATGTCGCCACCGAGGGCGTGCAGTTGTTCGCCGAGCGGCTCGGTGTCGCCCTCGACGACCGGGTGCGGCGCGACGCCGACGAGCTGCGGGAGTACTTCTCGGACGTCCATCCGTCGCTGGTGGAGTCGATGATGTACGAGGGGAGCCTGTACCAGCTGCCGGTCGAGTTCAACGCGGCCGACATGTACCTGAACCGGCAGGTCCTGAAGCGGGCCGGCGCCGAACTGCCGCCGCCCGACTGGACGAAGGACCAGTTCACCGCGTTGCTGCGGGACATGAAGCGCAGCGGCGGCTCCGGCTTCACCCCGTACTTCTGGACCAACCGGCTGTGGGGCGGAGTCGTCCCCTGGCTCTTCGCCAACGGTACGAACGTGCTCACCGAGGAGAAAGCGCCCGGCGGCCAGTGGCTGTGGGACTCCTTCTATCCGGCGCACGCGCGGCGAGGCCGGGGCGGCGGATTCCGCTGGCGCGCCGCGCAGGCCACCGCCGACCGCGTCGAGGAGGTCTACGACTATCTGGCCTCGCTCATCCAGGACCGGCTCTGCTCGCGCCCCGAGGGCGGCAGCGGCACGAACCTCGTCGGCGTCTTCTCCACCGGCCGCGTCGGCGTGACCCCCGCGGGCGGGTTCTGGGCGGGCGGGCTGCACACCGCGGGGATGCGAAGGGACGCGTACGACGTGCAGTACTTCCCGCGCTGGCGCGATCAGCGGCACCAGTTCGGCGCGGCCGGCTACGCGCTGCTGCGCACGTCCAAGAAACAGGACGAGGCCTGGGAGTTCATCAAGTACAGCGTGCGCAAGGACGTCCTGACCGAGCTGTTCAAGGCCAACCAGACGACTCCGGCCCGCCGTTCGATGGTGCACGCGGCGCGGTACGCCGAGACCGGGCCCGCGCACTGGGACGTCTTCTACGACACCCTCGACCGGTTCCCGGACACCGGGCCGATCCCCGCCCCGCCGCAGGTCGCCGCGGTCGAGCAGCTGCTGCTCAAGCACACCGGTACGGCGCTCGCCTCGCCGCACAGCGTGCGGCCCGCGCTGCGCCGACTGCACAGCGATCTCGATCAGGCCCTGGAGCGCGACATATGACGCACACTCAACTCGCCGTCGAGCCGGCCGCTCCTTCCGTGGAGACGCAGGGCAGGGCCCGTGCGCCACGCGCCCGCGACCGCGGGGTGCGGGCCCTGGCCGCGCTGTTCCTGGCGCCCACCGTCATCGGCATCCTCGTCTTCACCGTCGTACCGATCGTCGGTTCGGTCGTCCTGAGCTTCTTCCACTGGAACGTCATCGACGATCCGACGTTCGCGGGCGGCGCCAACTACCGGGAGATGTTCACCGACGACACCGTCCTCGTGTCCTTCCGCAACACCCTCGTCTTCATGGTGTTCGCGGTGGCCCTGCAACTCCTGCTGGCCCTGGTCCTCGCGCTCGCGCTCGACGCGAAGCTGCCGTCGTGGCTGCGGTCGGTGTTCCGCTCGGCGTTCTTCTTTCCGCTGGTCCTGTCCGCGGCGTCCCTCTCTGTGGTGATGAAGTACCTGTTCAACCAGGACTTCGGCGTCGTGAACTGGCTGCTCGGGCACGTCGGTATCGACCCGGTGCCCTGGCTGACCTCGGAGAACTCGGCGATGGTCGCCGTGGTCCTGGTCTATGTGTGGCAGCAGTTCGGCTTCTCGTTCCTGCTGTTCGTCGGGGGTCTGAACAACATCCCCAAGGAGATCCACGAGGCCGCGTCGCTGGACGGCGCGACGGGCCTGCGCAAGCACCTCTCCGTCACGCTGCCGCTCCTGTCGCCCACGCTCCTGGTGGCGTCGGTGGTCGGCATCATCAACGCCCTTCAGGTCTTCGAGCAGCCGTACGTGCTGACCGACGGAGGCCCGGGCGACGCGACGCGCACCGTCGTGATGGTCATCTACCAGGACGCCTTCGAGCAGTTGCGCTTCGGTGAGGCGTCCGCGATCGGCGTGCTGCTGTTCGCGCTGATCCTGGGCGTCACCGCCCTCCAGTTCCGGCTCAGCCGCCGATTCGTCCACTACCAGTGATCCGGGTGAGCCAAGTGAAAGCTCCGAACGTCACCTTCCCGCTCCGCCTGTCGACGTGGGGGCGGATCGCCGGTCTGACGGCGGTCGCGCTGCTCACGCTCGGCCCGGTCATCTGGACCGTGTCCACGTCGCTGCGCGCCCCGGCCGAGTCCTTCGACCTGCCGCCGCAGATCATTCCGTCGCACGCCACGACGCAGGCCTACCACCAGGTCTTCGCGCAGATCGACGTGTGGCTGCTCGCGCTGAACTCCACGCTGGTGACCGCGCTGGTCGCGGCCGGCCAGATGATCACCGCGGGGCTCGCCGGGTATGCCTTCGCGCGGCTCGAATTCCGGTTCAAGAAGCCGCTGTTCGGGCTCGTCCTCGCGACGATGATGGTGCCGGTGCAGGTCACCATCGTGCCGGTGTTCCTGGTCCTGAAGTCGATGGGCCTGACCGACACACTGCTCGGCCTGATCGTCCCGGCCTGGCCGACCGCGTTCGGGACGTTCCTGATGCGGCAGTACTTCCTCGGCATGCCGAAGGACCTCGGCGAGGCCGCGATGATCGACGGGGCCGGGCCGTGGCGGATCTTCCGCTCGGTGTACGCGCCGCTGGCCGCGCCCGGCCTCGCGATCGTCGGCGTGCTGGCCTTCAACTACCACTGGAACGAGTTCTTCCGGCCGCTGATCCTGGAGACGTCGACGCAGAACTTCACCCTGCCGCTCGGCCTGGTTTCGCTCCAGGGCAACCTCGGCACCGGCTCCATCTCGGTCGTCCTGGCCGGAGTGGTGCTCTCGATGATCCCCGCCGTCCTCGTCTTCGCCGTGGGGCAGCGGCCGCTGCGCGAGGGCATCACGTCCGCCGGAGTCAACAGGTGAGTGTGGAACGTCAGTTGAGCGATACGTCGATGAACGCGGGGGAATGGGGCGGTCCGGTCGGCGATCCGCACGCCCCGCGCCACCGGATCCGCCCGCCGGCCAACTGGATCAACGACCCGAACGGGCCCTTCCGTTGGCGCGGCCGCTACCACGTCTTCTATCAGCACAACCCCGACTCCCCCACGCACGCGAACGTGCACTGGGGTCATGTCTCCAGCCCGGACCTCGCCCACTGGACCCACCATCCCGTCGCCCTCACACCCACCCCGGGCGGCCCCGACGAGGCCGGCTGCTGGTCCGGGTGCGTGGTCGACGACGACGGCGTGCCGACCGCCGTCTACACCGGGATCGACCGGCATCACACGGGCCTCGGCACGATCTGTCTGGCCCAAGCCGCCCCGGACGACGACGAGTTGACGCGGTGGACTCCCTTGCCCGCGCCCGTGGTGAGCGGGCCTCCGGAGGGGCTCGGCGTGACGATGTTCCGCGATCCGTTCGTGTTCCGGCACGAGGGGCGGCGGTGGGCGCTGGTCGGCGCGGGCCACGCCGACGGCACGCCGTCGGTGCTGCTGTACGACTGCGAGGACCTGACGTCATGGCGGTTCACCGGGGTGTTCCTCGACGGACACGACCCGGTGGCCGCCGAGGCGTTCGGGGACGAGGCGGTCGGCTGGGAGTGCCCCCAGCTCGTCGAGACGCCGGACGGGGACTGGGTGCTGCTGCTGTCGCTGTGGTCGGGGGATCCGATGTCCACCGGATATCTGGCGGGGCGTCTTGCCGCTGACGGGGAGGGCGGGTTGAGGTTCCGGGCCCGGGCCGGCGCGCGCCTTGATCACGGCCGCGACTTCTACGCCCCCGCCGTCCTCCAGGACCGCGAGGCGGGCCGGGCCCTGGTGTGGGGCTGGGCCTGGGAGGCCCGCGGGCAGCGCGAGGCGGAGGCGGCGGGGTGGTCGGGGGTGCTCACGGCGCCGCGGGTCCTGGACACGCGCCCGGACGGCTCGCTGCGGGTCGCCCCTGCGCCGGAGCTCGAACTCCTGCGGCGGCGAAGGCTGTCGCCCGGATCAAACGGGACGCGCAGACCGCTCCCTCACGCGTACGAGGTGGAGATCGCGGCCCGCGCCCGCACGACGGTGACGCTCTGGCGCTCGGCCTCCGGCGCGGAGGTGACCGTATGCCTGGACCCGGCCGCGGGAACCGTCGCGCTCGACCGTTCGGCGTGGCCGCGCGAGCGGGCGGACGGCGCCTCCGGTCCGCTCACGCTGACCGCCGGGCGCCCGGGGCGGGACCACGTGTGCGCCCGCATCCTCGTCGACGGCTCCCTGCTGGAACTGTTCGCCGGGGACCGCGCCGTGGCGACGGAGCGGATCTATCAACGCGCCGATGACGTACGGGAGTTGGCGGTGCACGGCGACGGCGCCGAGGTCACGCTCTGGGAGATCGGCGACGGGGCCCACTGACAGCGGGCGCTGTCGGTCTCCGCCTCCTCAGCGGCCGGCCGGCGGTGCCCCCACCGACGCGCGGCTGACCAGCGGGCATTCGACACGCCGCACCTCGACCTTCGGGGCGCTGCGCGTCTCGATCGCGTCGAGGAGCAGGCGCGCCGCCGACGCGCCCATCGCGCGGTGCGGCAGGGCGACCGTCGACAGGGGCGGATGGAGGTGGGCGGCCATGTGCTCCTGGTCGTCGTAGCCCACCACCGACAGGTCGCCCGGCACGTCGATCCCGAGCCGGGCCGCGGCATGCAGCACGCCCGCCGCGACCCGGTCGTTGTAGCAGACGACGCCGGTGGGCCTGTCCTGCGGCGCCACCCCGTCGAAGAGGCGCAGGGCGCCTTCGTACCCGGCGGAGATCTCGCCCCCGGTGCGCACGATCCACTCCTTGCCGACCCGCTCGCCGACCGTGCGCAGCGCGTCGCGGAAGCCCCGCAGGCGCTCCGCGGAGGCGATGTCGTCGAGCCCGCCGACCAGGGCGATCCGGCGGTGTCCGGCGTCCAGGAGGGCCTTGGCGGCGGCCCGGCCGCCGGCGCGTTCGGCGGGGATCACGGCGGCCAGCGAGTCGTCCTCGGGCAGGCAGTTCGCGAACACGGCGTACGTGCGGTGCAGCCCGGCAGGAACGCGGGCGCGGCGCAGCGACATGGCCGCGTAGATGATGCCGTCGACGCGCCGGTCGAGGAGTTCGGCGACCGCCGCGTCCTCCTTGGCGAGGTCGCCGCCCGAGTCGACGCTGAGCACCAGGTGCTCGGCCTGCCACGCCGTCTCCATCGCGCCACGCACCAGCGCTCCGGCGAACGGGGTCGAGGCGATGTGGTCGGTGACCAGGCCGATCACGGCGGTCCTGCTGCGGCGCAGGCCGCGGGCGACGGCGTTGGGCCGGTAACCGAGCTGCTCCGCCGCCTTCCTGATCTTCTCCTGGGTCGCGGCCGACAGATTGCCCTCGGCACGGCCGTTGAACACGAAGGAGACCGCGGTGTGCGAGACCCCGGCGAGCCGGGCGACATCCCGCGACGTCGGCCGCTCCGACCGGTCCCCGCCTGCCCCCGCGCTGCTGCTCTCGCCCTTGCCCATACGTGCCGCCGCTCTCCCGTCCCCCACACAACCAGGGCGCCTCGCGTGCGGCGCCGACTTGATCAGCCCACCCTATCGACGCGGTCGCCGTCGCTGTGCGGTGCAGGTGCGGGCGTGCACGCAGGCACGGGTGCGGGCGTGGGGGCCGCCCGGCCGCGCGCACCCCCACCTCGCCCGCCCCGCGCACCACCTCGGCCTCGTACGTCCCACGCGGCGCCGGACAGATCTTCTCGGTCAGCGCCGCTCGTTCGTTCAGGAAGACCTCGGACAACGGCCCGTCGACGAGGACCCGCAACCGCGCACCCGTCCCCGGCGGCACGGTCGCGACCGCGTCGTCCGTGCACGACAGCGAGTGCGACGACGCGGCGGGGGCCGGCCTGATGTCCCGTACGGATGACGGATGTCAGGCAGTCACCAGCGACGCGCGGATCCGGTCGACGGCCCGCACGATCTCGTCCCGGTTCCCCGCCCGCTTGACCCAGACCGGAAGGCGCGCCACCAGGGTCATCTTCCGCCCGTGGTCGTACCAGGGCGCCCGCTCCCGCAGCGTCGCCTCGGCGAAGCGGCGGATCAGGTCGAGGTGTTCGAGGTCGTACGCCCACAGCCACCCGTGCCGGGTCTCGGTCTGGAGCCACAGCGGCAGGCCGAAGTACGGATCCGTCGCGGGACCGCTCGTGCCACGGGCGAGCGCCACGCACCGGCCGCTCCACGTCCGCGACAGCCCGCAGTTGAGGCAGACCAGACGCCGCGGCCTGAACAGTGACAGGACTTGGGGACCCGGCTCCCGCGGCGCGGGCACCACGCGCGCGGCCTTCTCGCAGGCGGGGCAGCGCACCATGACCGAGTCGAGGAAGTCGTACGTGGTGCTGCGCGGGTCACGGAACCGCCGTGCGGGCTTGGCCATGCGGTGAGTATGCGGGCGCGCTGATGGCCGCCGCATCCCGGTTTCGGCGCCGGCCGGTCAGCCCGCGCTCACCGGCAGCACATCCGGCGACAGGGCCGCCGCGTGTGCCGACGCGCTCGTCATGCGCCTGCGGTGGTGGCGGCGGCACAGCACCTCGTAGCCGACCTCCTCCGCGGGGCGGTCCACGTCGCCGATGACGACCTGGGCGCCCTCGACGACCATCTCGCCGCCCACCGTGCGCGCGTTGTGCGTGGCGCGCTCGCCGCACCAGCACATCGCCTCGACCTGCAACGCCTCTATGCGGTCGGCCAGTTCGATCAGGCGCTGCGAGCCGGGGAAGAGGCGGGTGCGGAAGTCCGTCGTGATGCCGAAGGCGAAGACGTCCAGGTCCAGGTCGTCGACGACGCGGGCCAGTTGGTCGATCTGTTCCGCGGCGAGGAACTGGGCCTCGTCCACGATCACGTAGTCCACCTTGTCGCCGCGCGACAACTGCGCCACCACATACGCGTACAGGTCGAGCCCGGCCCCTGCCTCCACCGCGTCGGTCACCAGGCCGAGCCGTGACGACAGCTTGCCCTCGCCGGCCCGGTCGTCCCGCGTGAAGATCAGGCCCTTGAGCCCCCGCGCCGAACGGTTGTGCTCGATCTGGAGCGCCAAGGTGCTCTTTCCGCAGTCCATCGTTCCGGAGAAGAACACAAGCTCGGGCATGGGGTGTCGAGCACCTTTCGGGTTGTACGGGACGGAGGTCGGGGGGTCAGGAACGCACTTCGAGCAGCGGGACGAGCTGCTCCGCCGGGGTCATCGAGCCGTGGTTGCCGACCATCGCCGACTCCTTCGGCTCGTTCTCGGACGCGATGATGACCACGTCGTCGCGGGCGGCGGCGATGACGTCGCCGAGCCGCTCGTACACGCGCCGGTCGACCTGCGGCCCGAACCAGCCCGCGGCGATCGCCTCGTCGCGGCTCGCGATCCAGAACTGCTCGCCGAGCACCTCGCGCCAGACGGCGAGCACGTCGCTCTGCGCGCCCGGTACCGCGTACACATGGCGCGCGCGGCCCTCGCCGCCCAACAGGGCGACGCCCGCCCGCAGTTCCCAGTCCGTGTCGAAGTCGATACGGGACTGCTCGTCGAAGGGGATGTCGAGCATGCCGTGGTCGGCGGTGACGTACAGGGCGCTGCGCGGCGGCAGTTGCTCCGCGAGGCGCTGGGCGAGCCGGTCGACGTACATGAGCTGGCCGCGCCAGGGGTCGGAGTCGACGCCGAAGCGGTGCCCCTTGCCGTCGACCTCGCTGTAGTACGTGTAGACCAACGACCGGTCGCCCGCGGCCAGTTGCTCGGCGGCCAGGTCCATGCGGTCCTCGCCGGACAGGCGCCCGTGGAACGTGCCGCCGCTGAGGGCGACCTTCGTGAGCGGCGTCGTCTGGAAGGCGGGCGCGGACACCTGCGCGGTGTGCACGCCCGCGTCGTGGGCGCGCTGGAAGATCGTCGGGTACGGCTGCCAGGCCTGCGGTTTCGTCCACGGGATCCAGCGGAGCTGGTTCATCAGCTCGCCGGTGTCCGGGTTGCGCACGGTGTAGCCGGGCAGGCCGTGGGCGCCGGGCGGCAGTCCCGTACCGACCGAGGCGAGGGAGGTCGCGGTGGTGGCCGGGTATCCGGCGGTGATCGGCCGGCCGGTGCCGCCGCGCGAGGACGCTATGAGCGAGCTGAGGAAGGGCGCCTCATCGGGGTGGGCCTTCAGCTGCTCCCAGCCGAGGCCGTCGATGAGGAAGACGCACGCGCGGTCGACCGGAGCGAGCTCCGGGATCGCGACCGTGCAGTCGGGGACGCCCAGGTGGGAGCCGAGGGTGGGCAGCAGGTCGGCGAGGGATCCTGAGCCGTATGCCGGGACGGGTGCGGAGTGGACGGGCAGCGGCTCTACGTCGTCCCAGGCGGCCTGCGTCATCAGCGTCCCGCGTCCGCGATGGCCTCGGAGAGCGCCTGCGCGAAGGCGAGCGCCTGGCGCACGGTCTCCGGACCGTCACCGGCCTCGCTGACGCGCAGGCTCAGGTCGTCGGCGGTCGAGCTGCCGGTGTAGCCGTGGTCCGCCTCGCAGTTGGGGTCGCCGCAGGCCGCGGGCTCCAGGTCGATGCGGGAGACGGCGCCCCAGCCGATGGTGAGGACGACCTCGCGCGGCAGCGTGCCCGGCACGTACTTCTCCGGATTGGCGACGACGCGGCTGAGCACGACCGAGGAGATCCGGCCGATCTTCACGGACTCCGTGGACGTCGTCGCGTACGGCGTCGGGGAGGTGGTGTCGGCCGCCTGCTCGTCGGTGTGGCTGACGATGAAGCGGGTGTCGGTCAGGACCAGGACGGTGACATGACGACGGACCTCGTTCGCGTCGAACGTGGTCTCCTGGTGCACGAGGTACGACGACATGGGCTCGCCGCCGACCGCGGCTTCCACCGCCTCGGCCACGAGGGCCGGGTAGTAGCCGCTGCGCTCGATCGCCGCTCGTAGCCCTTGGGTCGTCGTACTGGTCTTGGCCATGTGGTCCATCCTAAGGCCCGGAAAGAGGCTGCCGTTGCCCCTGTGGATAACTCTGCGTGAGGACGCCGGGCGGCTTCGGTCAGTACGCGACGGGCAGGGTCCGCGGGCCGAGGTCGTCGCGGGCGGGAGGCGGCGCGAGCCGGACGGACGCGCCGAGCACGGTCAGCCCGTGCTGGGCCACCACGACCGGTTCGAGGGCGACACCGACGACCTCGGGGTGGTCGTCGACGAGGCGGGACACGCGTTGCAGGAGCTCTTCGAGCGCGGGCGTGTCGACGGGGGCGCTGCCGCGCCAGCCGAACAGGATCGGCGCGGTCTTGATGGAGCGGACGATGCCCTGGGCGTCCCGGTCGGTGACCGGGATGAGGCGGTGCGCGGTGTCGCCGAGCAGTTCGGACGCGGCGCCGGCGAGACCGAAGGAGAGCACGGCTCCGGCCGCCGGGTCGATCACGGCCCGTACGACGGTGTCGACACCGCGCGGTGCCATCGCCTGCACGACGGGCCGCAGCTCGGCCGGCGCGCCGAGCCGCTCGCACAGCTCCTCGTAAGCGCGCCGCAGCTCTCCTTCGTTGGCGAGGTCGAGGCGTACGCCACCGAGGTCGGGGCGGTGGCGCAGGTGCGGGGCCGTCGTCTTCAGGGCGACCGGGTAGCCGAGCGTGCGCGCGGCCGCGGCGGCCTCGTCGGGGTCGGGCGCGGGCAGCGTCGCGCGCACGTCGACGCCGTAGCGGGCGAGCAGGGCGCGGGCGGCGTCCGGGGCGAGCTCCGTGCCGCGCGGGTCGTCCTCGCCGGCGAGCAGTTCGGTGATGAGGGTGGCGGCCCCCGCCTCGTCGATGTCGTCGTACTCCGGCACCTTGCCCGGCTCCGCGGCGTCGCGCCGCCACTGGGCGTACTTGGCGACCTCGGACAGGGCACGCACGGCCCGCTCGGCGGCGGGGTAGGCGGGGATGAGGCGCCGGGTGCGCTCGGGGGCGTCCTCGGCGGCGGGCGCGGGGCGGGCGGCGGGCTGCGCGCCCGGCGCGTTCGGACCCGTGCTCGCCGCGGCGGACAGGGCCTCGGCGAGGCCGCCCAGCTCCACGTGGACGACGAGCACCGGCTTCGTGGGCACGGTCGCGGCGGCGGCGCTCAGGGCGGCGGCCAGCTCGGCGTCCTCGGTCGGGTCCTCGCCCACGGTGGGCATGGCGGTGACGACGACGGCGTCGGTCTTGTCGTCCGCGAGCGCGTCCTCCAGGGCTGCGCGGAAGTCCTGTGCGGAGGCTCCGGTGGTGAGGTCGCGCGGCGGCTTGGGCCGCAGTCCTTCGGAGAGGCACACGTCGTAGGTGAGCAGGCCGAGCGACTCCGAGTTGCCCAGGATGGCGACGCGCGGTCCCGCCGGGAGCGGCTGGCGCGCCAACAGGAGCCCCGCGTCGACGAGTTCGGTGATGGTGTCGACCCGGATGACCCCGGCCTGGCGCAGCAGGGCGGAGACGGTGGCGTACGGGAGGCGGGTGGCCCGTACCGCGTGCCCGGTGGGGGCGATCCCGCTGTGCCGCGCTCCTTGCACGACCACGAGGGGTTTCGCGGCGGCGGTGCGGCGGGCGAGGCGGGTGAACTTGCGCGGGTTGCCGATCGATTCGAGGTACATGAGCGCGACGTCCGTGTCCGGGTCGTCGTACCAGTACTGAAGGACGTCGTTGCCGGAGACGTCCGCGCGGTTGCCCGCGGAGACGAACGTGGAGACGCCGGTGAGGCCGGTGACGCCCCCGCCGCGCCGCTGGAGTCGCGCGAGGAGGGCGATGCCGATGGCGCCGGACTGGGCGAACAGGCCGATGCGGCCCGCGCGGGGCATCTCGGGCGCGAGCGAGGCGTTGAGCCGTACGCCCGGGGAGGTGTTGACCACACCGAAGGCGTTGGGACCGACGATGCGCATCCCGTAGGAGCGGGCCTGGCGGACCAGCTCCCGCTGGCGCTCGCGTCCTTCGGCGCCGCTCTCGGCGTATCCGGCGGAGATGACGACCAGGCCCTGGACGCCGCGCTCGCCGCATTCGGCGACGACTTCGGGGACGTACGGGGCCGGGACGGCGACGACGGCCAGGTCGACGTGGTCGGCGGGGTCGATATCGCGGACGGAGCGGTAGGCGGGGACGCCGTCGAGCTCCTTGAAGTCCTCTGGGTAGGCCTTGTTCACCGCATACATGCGGCCCGTGAAACCGGCGTCCTTCAGGTTGTCGAGAACGCTGCGGCCCACTCCACCGGGTGCACGCCCCGCGCCGATCACGGCGACCGATCCGGGCGCGAGGAGACGCTGCACGGAACGGGCCTCGGCGCGCTGCTCGCGGGCGCGCTGCACGGCGAGGGACGCCTCCGTGGGCTCCAGGTCGAACTCCAGGCGGACGACGCCGTCCTCGAAGCTGCGCTTCTGGGTGTACCCGGCGTCCGTGAACACCTTGATCATCTTGGTGTTGGCGGGCAGCACCTCCGCGGCGAACCGGCGGATGTCGCGCTCGCGGGCGACGGCCGCGATGTGCTCCAGAAGGGCGGACGCCACACCGCGCCCCTGGTGGGCGTCCTGCACGAGGAAGGCGACCTCGGCCTCGTCGGCCGGCATGGAGGCGGGCATGCCCTTCGCGTCGATCCGGTCGTAGCGCACCGTCGCGATGAACTCGCCGCCCACCGTGGCGGCGAGCCCGACCCGGTCCACGTAGTCGTGATGGGTGAAGCGGTGGACGTCCTTGTCGGACAGCCGCGGGTAGGGCGCGAAGAAGCGGTAGTACTTCGACTCGTCCGAGACCTGCTCGTAGAAGCTGGTCAGGCGCTCGGCGTCCTCGGTGGTGATCGGCCTGATCCGCGCGGTGCCGCCGTCGCGCAGCACGACGTCGGCCTCCCAGTGGGCGGGGTAGGCGTGCCGGTCCGACGGGGTCTCCATGCCGCAAGGGTAGGGCGGGCCACCGACAAGCGGGCAGTGCGCGCACGGGTCGCGTCGGGCGCGTGGGGAAGGCAGGCTATGGAGGGCCGAACGGCCGTGCGCGCAAAGGACCTGGGTCCGCGTCGAGCACGTTCGCCGGTGTGTGAGAATGGTCTAGACAACCGTGAGACACCTGAAGGGCAGCATCACATGGCTGAGCGCCGCGTCAACGTCGGCTGGGCCGAGGGCCTCCACGCCCGCCCCGCCTCCATCTTCGTCCGCGCGGCCACCGCGTCCGGCGTCCCCGTGACGATCGCCAAGGCTGACGGCAACCCGGTCAACGCCGCCTCCATGCTCGCGGTGCTCGGCCTGGGCGCCCAGGGCGGCGAGGAGATCGTCCTGGCCTCCGACGCCGAGGGCGCGGACGCCGCTCTCGACCGTCTGGCGAAGCTGGTCGCCGAGGGTCTCGAGGAGCTCCCCGAGACCGTCTGAGCCGTCGCTCGCAGCAATAACAGCGGAGCCGCGCGATTCCCCCCGGGGCGCGCGGCTCCGCTGTTTTGCTTTCCCCCTCCGGCCGCATCTGCATTTACGTACGACAGAATGCGCACCGGAAATCGAAGGGCAGCGTCAATTACTCCGCGGCCCATTCGACGAATAGTGCACTTCTTTGTATACGGCTCCCCTGTTAATGGCGGAGCCCTGCTGTGTTTACGGGAGGTTGCAAAGTCCTCACACGCTCGCCCGCGCGGGGGACGCGCAGCCGGTGGGCCGCCGTGGCCCGCTCGGTGTGCAGGGCGGTCAGAGTGCGGGCGCGCTGCGCGTCACCGCGCGCCACGGCGTCGACGATCGCGCCGTGCTCCGCCCAGGACTCGGCGGGCTGGGCCGGCGTCTCCACGGCGTACATCCAGGCGATCTTGTGGCGGAGCTGGGTGAGCAGGGTGATCAGGCCGGGGCTGCCGGAGGCCTGCGCGAGCGTCTCGTGGAACCAGCCGCCCAGGGAGCGCAGATCCTCGCTCTGACCTCGCCTGGAGCGCTCCTGGCCCAGCCTGACCAGGCCGCGCAGGACCTTCAGGTGGGCCTCCGTGCGGCGCTGCGCCGCGCGGGCCGCGCCCAGCGGTTCGAGCAGCATCCGGATCTCCAGGAGGTCGGCGGCCTCCTGCTCGGTGGGCTCGGCGACGCACGCGCCCGCGTGGCGGCGCGTGACGACGAACCCCTCCGCCTCCAGGGTGCGCAGCGCCTCGCGGACCGGCACCCGCGAGACTCCGTAGCGGCGCGCGAGCAGTTCCTCGGTGAGTCTGCTGCCGCGCTCGTAGACCCCCGCGACGATGTCGTCGCGGATCGCCGTGCATACCGAGTGCGCGGGAATGCGCATGACCCGACCTCCGCCTTAATCCCCGCGAAACGCGGTCGATTGACGCCCCTGCAAGCGCGATTGACGCTCGATCAGCGCGCTTGCCATGTGACTCTATTCCACCGTCCTTGAATTTCCGACGGCAGCCCTGAATCCATGGATATTTTTTGGACAGGAGCGGCGTGCACACGCGAAAGCCCCGGCTCGGCGAGCCGGGGCTTTCGTGAGGTCGTCCGAACGGGTCAGCCGTCAGACACTGACGCCGTGCGAGCGCAGGTACGCGACCGGGTCGATGTCCGAGCCGTACTCGGGGCTCGTGCGGGCCTCGAAGTGGAGGTGCGGGCCGGTGACGTTGCCCGTGGCGCCGGAGAGGCCTATCTGCTGGCCCGGGGTGACCGACTGGCCCACGGAGACGCCGATGGACGACAGGTGACCGTACTGGGTGTACGTGCCGTCGTTCATCTTGATCACGATGTTGTTGCCGTACGCGCCGCCCCAGCCGGCCTCGACGACGGTGCCGGAGCCGACGGCGTGCACCGCGGTGCCGCTCGCGGCGTGGAAGTCGATGCCGGTGTGGCTGCCGGAGGACCACAGGCCGCTGCTCGCCTTGTAGGCGGTGGAGACGTACGAGTTGGAGATGGGCGCCACGTAGGTGTTGAGGCGCTTGCGCTCGGCCTCACGCGCGGCGCGCTCCTTGGCCTCGCGCTCCTTCTTGGCCTTCGCCTCGGCGGCGCGCCTCTCGGCCTCGGCCTTCTTCTGGGCCTCCTCGGCCGCCTTCTTCTCGGCGGCGGCTTCGGCGGCGGCCTTCTTCTGCGCGGAGGCCTGTGCGTCGATCTGGTCGGCCAGGGAGTCGCCGATGGCGATGGCCTGCGTCAGGCCGTTCTGGTCGGCGGCCGCGGAGTCTGCGGCGAGAGCGGGGGCGGCGAAGCCTCCGATGACACCGGTCGTGGTGAGCGCCGCGACGCCCGCGACCTGCGCGGTGGTACGCGTGAGACGGCTCGGACGACGGTGCTTCCCGGTGGCACGGGTGAACGCCATGAAGGGGTTGATCCTTTCCTTCCCTCTCGCCTACCGGGTTAGCTGACGGGTTCGGAGCAGGAAGGTCTCCTACGGGCTCCCTCCCCTCGCGGGAAGAGCGCCCGATTCACCCCAGGGACTGCGGTGGGTCCCCGGCTCCCCTGGCTCGCGCCATGGGGGACTCGGCGATGACTGTCCGGTGTCGCGGGCGCGACGTGTGTCTGGCGGACAGCCGGACCGACGCTAAGCGGGACATCTTTCAATCAACAAACGGATCCCGGCTTTTGTAGTGCATGCCACAGAGCAGACAGGCAACCTCCGCCTCAATTCGGACATATGCGATCGATAGCTAGTCGAGAGGCGGACAACTGCGGACGTGAGCGACACCACGAAGCCCCGGTGGCCTATGCGGCCACCGGGGCTTGCGGTCTCCTGCGGGTCGTCCGGGTCAGCCGGTGACGACGCTCACCTCGCCGATCCCGAGCGCCTTGACGGGCTCCTCGATCTGCGCGGCGTCGCCCACCAGGATCGTCACCAGACGGTCGGCCGGGAAGGCGCTCACGACCGCCGCAGTGGCCTCCACGGTGCCCGTGGCGGCGAGTTGGCGGTACAGCTGCGCCTGGTAGTCGTCCGGCAGGTGCTGCTCGACCTGGTCGGCGAGCGTGCCGGCGACGGCCGCGGCGGTCTCGAACTTCAGCGGGGCCACGCCCACCAAGTTCTGCACCGCGGTGTCGCGTTCGGCGTCCGTGAGGCCCTCCGCGGCCAGCGTGCGCAGGACCTTCCAGAGGTCGTCGAGCGCGGGCCCGGTGTTCGGCGTGTCCACGGACCCGCTGATGGCGAGCATCGCGGCGCCCGTGCCGTCCGGCGCCGAACGCAGCACCTGGGCGAAGGAGCGCACTCCGTAGGTGTAGCCCTTCTCCTCGCGCAGAACCCGGTCGAGGCGCGAGGTGAGGGTGCCGCCGAGGCAGTACGTGCCGAGGATCTGCGCGGCCCACACGCGGTCGTGCCGGTCGGGTCCGATGCGGCCGATGAGCAGCTGCGTCTGCACGGCGCCCGGGCGGTCCACGATGACGACGCGTCCGGTGTCGTCGGCGGTGACCGGCGGGACCGGGCGGGGCTCGGTGGTGTCGCCGGTCCAGGCGCCGAGCGTGTCCCCCAGGAGGGCGTCGACGTCGACGCCCGTCAGGTCGCCCACCACTACGGCTGTAGCGGTGGCAGGGCGTACGTGCTTCTCGTAGAAGGCGCGTACGGCGGCCGCGTCGATCGCGGTGACGGTCTCCTCGGTGCCCTGGCGCGGGCGCGACATGCGCGCGCTCGCCGGGAAGAGCTGCCGGGAGAGCTCCTTGGCCGCGCGGCGGGCCGGGTTGGCGCTCTCGTGCGGGATCTCGTCCAGGCGGTTGCGCACCAAGCGCTCGATCTCGCTGTCGGCGAAGGCGGGCGCGCGCAGGGCGTCGGCCAGCAGCGCGAGCGCCTTCGGGAGCCGGGAGACGGGCACTTCGAGGGAGACGCGGACGCCGGGGTGGTCGGCGTGCGCGTCCATCGTGGCGCCGCAGCGCTCCAGTTCGGCCGCGAACTCCTCGGCGGAGTGCTTGTCGGTGCCCTCGTTGAAGGCACGCGCCATGATCGTGGCGACGCCGTCGAGCCCGGCGGGCTCGGCGTCCAGGGGCGCGTCGAGGTTGACCTCGACGGCGACGACCTGCTGGCCCGGGCGGTGGCAGCGCAGCACGGTCAGGCCGTTGCCGAGGGCACCGCGCTGCGGGGCGGGGAACGCCCACGGCTTGGCGGCGCCGGCCTGCGGCTGGGGGTGGAAGTCCATGGTCGCGAGCTGCTCGGTCACCGGCCCGCCTCCTCGTCGCTGTCGTCGTCGGTCTCGGCGGGCGCCGTGGGCTCGTACACGAGGACCGCGCGGTTGTCGGGGCGCAGGCGGGCCTTGGCGACCTCCTGGACCTCCTCGGCGGTCACGTCGAGGACGCGCTGTACGGCGGTGAGGGCGAGCTGCGGATCGCCGAACAGGACGGCGTAACGGCACAGTTCGTCGGCACGGCCCGCGACCGTGCTGAGCCGGTCCAGCCACTCGCGCTCCAACTGGGCCTGGGCGCGCTCCATTTCCTCGGGCGTGGGGCCCTCTGCGGCGAACCGCGCGAGCTCCTCGTCGACGGCGGCCTCGATCACCGGCACCTCGACGTCACCGGACGTCTTCACGTCGAGCCAGCCCAGGGACGGCGCCCCGGACAGGCGCAGCAGACCGAAGCCGGCGGCCACGGCGGTGCGGTCCCGGCGTACGAGGCGGTTGTAGAGCCGCGAGGACTCGCCGCCGCCGAGCACCGTCAGGGCGAGGTCCGCGGCGTCTCCCGCGCGCGTGCCGTCCTCGGGGAGCCTGTATGCGGCCATCAGGGCGCGCGCGGGCACGTCCTCCTCGACGACCTCGCGCAGTTCCTCGCCGATGATCTCCGGCAGCGAGCCGTCGCGCGGGGCGGGCTTGCCGTCGTGGCCGGGGATGGAACCGAAGTACTTCTCGACCCAGGCGAGCGTCTCCTCGGGGTCGATGTCGCCCACCACGGAGAGCACCGCATTGTTGGGCGCGTAGTAGGTGCGGAAGAAGTTCCGCGCGTCTTCAAGGGTGGCCGCGTCCAGGTCGGCCATGGAGCCGATGGGCGTGTGGTGGTATGGGTGGCCCTCGGGGTACATCAGGGCGGTCAGCTTCTCGAACGCGGTGCCGTAGGGCACGTTGTCGTAGCGCTGGCGGCGCTCGTTCTTGACGACATCGCGCTGGTTCTCCATGGACTCGTCGTCCAGGGCCGCGAGCAGCGAGCCCATGCGGTCGGCCTCCAGCCACAGCGCGAGCTCCAGCTGGTGGGCGGGCATGGTCTCGAAGTAGTTCGTACGCTCGAAGCTCGTCGTGCCGTTGAGAGAGCCGCCCGCGCCCTGGACCAGCTCGAAGTGGCCGTTGCCGTGCACCTGCTTCGAACCCTGGAACATCAGGTGCTCGAAGAGGTGAGCCAGGCCCGTACGGCCCTTGACCTCGTGGCGCGAGCCGACGTCGTACCAGAGGCAGACCGCGGCGACCGGGGTCAGGTGGTCCTCGGAGAGCACCACGCGCAGGCCGTTGGCCAGCCGGTGCTCGGTCGCTGTCAGGCCGCCGGAGCCGGCCTCGGCGGTGGCCGTGTGACCCATGGGCATGTACGTCCCTTCGATCGCGGAGAACGCAAAATACGCAGCAAACCACAGAACTGCTGCCAGTCCTGCCACTGTATGCAAGCGTGCTGACCCCTGACGAAGTTCCCGCTCCGGCTACGCCGTAAGCGAGCAGGCGACCCTCGTGAGGACTGCGAAGCACCCCGTACGGACGGGTCGCGAGCAGCGTTGTCAGTGGGGCGGTCCACAATGGTCCGCGACAGTTCCCGTTCATGTATCTGTTCATGTACCTGTTCATGTTGGTGAAGGAGCCGCAGCAGCGATGGCCCGCCGCAGCACGAAGACCCCGCCGCCCGACGACTTCGAGGAGAAGATCCTCGACATCGACGTGGTCGACGAAATGCAGGGCTCCTACCTGGAGTACGCGTACTCGGTCATCTACTCGCGCGCCCTGCCGGACGCCCGGGACGGGATGAAGCCCGTCCATCGGCGGATCGTCTACCAGATGAACGAGATGGGCCTGCGCCCCGAGCGCGGCTATGTGAAGTGCGCCCGTGTCGTCGGCGAGGTCATGGGTAAGTTGCACCCCCATGGCGACGCGTCGATCTACGACGCCCTGGTGCGCCTGGCCCAGCCGTTCTCCATGCGCGTGCCGCTGATCGACGGCCACGGCAACTTCGGCTCGCTGGGCAATGACGACCGCCCGGCCGCCATGCGATACACCGAGTGCAAGATGGACGCCGCGGCGTCCCTGATGACCGACTCGATCGACGAGAACACGGTCGACTTCACGCCGAACTACGACGGGCAGGAGCAGGAGCCGGTCGTCCTCCCGGCCGCGTACCCGAACCTGCTGGTGAACGGCACGTCGGGCATCGCGGTCGGCATGGCGACGAACATGCCGCCGCACAACCTGGGCGAAGTCATCGCGGCAGCCCGGCACTTGATCAGGCACCCGGGCGCCGACCTCGAGACGCTCATGAAGTTCGTGCCGGGCCCCGACCTGCCCACCGGCGGCAGGATCGTCGGCCTGACCGGCATCAAGGACGCCTACGAGACGGGCCGCGGCACCTTCAAGATCCGCGCGACGGTCTCCGTGGAGAACGTCACGGCGCGCCGCAAGGGCCTCGTCGTGACCGAACTGCCCTTCGCGGTGGGCCCCGAGAAGGTCATCGCGAAGATCAAGGAACTGGTCGGCTCGAAGAAGCTCCAGGGCATCGCCGACGTCAAGGACCTCACCGACCGCGAGCACGGCCTGCGCCTGGTCATCGAGATCAAGAACGGCTTCGTGCCCGAGGCCGTCCTGGAGCAGCTCTACAAGCTGACGCCGATGGAGGAGTCCTTCGGCATCAACAACGTGGCACTGGTGGACGGTCAGCCGCTCACGCTCGGCCTCAAGGAGCTCCTCGAGGTCTACCTGGACCACCGCTTCACCGTGGTGCGCCGGCGCAGCGAGTTCCGCCGCAGCAAGAAGCAGGCCCGCCTCCACCTGGTGGAGGGCCTCCTCGTCGCCCTGGTCGACATCGACGAGGTCATCCGTCTCATCCGCTCCAGCGACAACAGCGCGCAGGCCAAGGAGCGCCTCATCGAGCGCTTCTCGCTGAGCGAGATCCAGACGCAGTACATCCTGGACACGCCGCTGCGCCGACTCACCAAGTTCGACCGCATCGAGCTGGAGTCCGAGCGCGACAAGCTCAACGGCGAGATCGACGAGCTGACCGGGATCCTCGACTCGGACACGGAGCTGCGCAAGCTGGTCTCGTCCGAACTGGCCGCGGTGGCCAAGCAGTTCGGCTCCGACCGGCGCACGGTGCTCCTGGAGTCCGCGGGCGCGCCGGTGGCCGCGGTCTCGCTCCAGGTGGCCGACGACCCGTGCCGCGTCCTGCTCTCGTCGACGGGCCTGCTGGCCCGCACGGCGAACGGGGCGCCGTTCACCGACGACGAGGACGGCAAGCGCGTCAAGCACGACGTGATCGTCTCCGCGGTGCCGGCGACCGCGCGCGGCGAGGTCGGCGCGGTCACCTCCGCGGGCCGCCTGCTGCGGCTGAGCGTGATCGACCTGCCGCAGCTCCCGGACACGGCGGCCACGCCGAACCTCTCCGGCGGCGCTCCGATCTCCGAGTTCCTCTCCTCCCTGGAAGCCGACGAGACGGTCGTCTGTCTGACGACGCTGGACGAGTCGTCCCCCGGCCTCGCCATCGGTACGGAACAGGGCATCGTCAAGCGCGTGGTGCCCGACTACCCGTCCAACAAGGAGGAGCTGGAGGTCATCACCCTCAAGGACGGTGACCGGATCGTGGGCGCCGTGGAGCTGCGCACCGGCGAGGAGGACCTGGTCTTCATCACGGACGACGCCCAGCTCCTGCGCTTCCAGGCGAGCATCGTGCGCCCGCAGGGGCGGCCCGCGGGCGGCATGGCCGGCATCAAGCTGGCGACCGGCGCGAAGGTCATCTCGTTCACGGCGGTCGATCCGGCGGCGGACGCCGTGGTGTTCACGGTGGCGGGCTCGCGCGGCACGCTCGACGACTCGGTGCAGACGACGGCCAAGCTCACACCGTTCGACCAGTACCCGCGCAAGGGCCGCGCGACCGGCGGTGTGCGCTGCCAGCGGTTCCTGAAGGGCGAGGACTGCCTGAGCCTGGCCTGGGCGGGCGCGGCGCCCGCGCGCGCGGCGCAGAAGAACGGCACCCCGGCCGAGCTTCCGGAGATGGACCCGCGCCGCGACGGCTCGGGCCTCTCGCTCCCGAAGACGGTGTCGGTGGTGGCGGGGCCCGCCTAGAGCTCCGGCTCCGACTCCGGCCCGTCCTCGTTCTGCACGTAGCGGAGAACGCCCCACATGCTGTGCTCGTCCACGGCGTGCGGGGCGTCGCTCGTACAGGCGTCGAGTTCCTTGCGCAGCCCTTCCGTGTCGATGCCCGCGCCGATGAGGACGAGCTGCGTGAGCCGCTCCTCCGATCCGGCGGGCCACGGTTCGGGGTAGAACCGCAGGAACCGTCCGACGGCGTGCACGGCATACCGGTTGCGCCCGTCGGCGGCGCCGAAGTCGACATATCCCTTGATGCGGTAGAGCCCCTCGGACCGGCGGTCGAGGAACTCCATCAACCGGCGCGGGTCCATGGGTACTTCAGAGGTGAACGCGATGCTCTCGTAGGCGGCGTGCAGATGCTCCGCATGTGCTTCGGACGCCTCAGCCGCATCGGACGCGTCGTCGTGCCGGTGCAGGTCGTCGAAGGACAGCTGTCCGATCCGCTCCTCCGTGGGACGGCAGTCGAAGAGCAGCTCGGGGTCGATGCGCCCGTACGACGCGGACACGACGGCGGCCCGCGCGGCAGCCGCGCGCACGGTGCTCAGCACCCGCTCCCGCTCGCTCTCCCCCACCCGGTCGCCCTTGTTCACCACGACGAGGTCCGCGATCCCCAGGTGCCGCTCCACCTCGGGGTGCTTCTCGCGCGTGGCGTCGAACTCGGCGGCGTCGACGACCTCGACGAGACCTCCGTACACGATCCGCGCGTTCTCACTGGCGAGGACCATGCGCACCAGTTCCTGCGGTTCCGCGATGCCGCTCGCCTCGATCACGATGACGTCGATGGCATGACTGTCATTGACGGGGCGAGTCAACTTGTCCAGATACTCGTCAAGTTCACTCGCGTCCACGGCGCAGCACAGGCAGCCGTTGCCGAGCGACACCGTGGAGTCGCCGAGCTGCCCGGCGACCGCCATGGCGTCGATCTCGATGGCTCCGAAGTCGTTGACGATCGCTCCGATACGGGTGCCTCCGCTGCGGTGCAGGAGGTGGTTGAGCAGGGTGGTCTTCCCTGACCCGAGGAAGCCCGCGAGGACGACGACGGGGATCTGCTGCGGGTTCGCCTTGCTCGACGTGCTCAACGCGCGACCTCTCTCACGCCGAAGCGTGCACCGGCTCGGGGACCGGCTCTCGTACGGAGAATGAATGCCGCCCCAGGATACGAGCGCGTAGAAAGGCCGCGTAGTGAACGATTGCTAACGGCGCTCGCGGGGCACACGTTGGACATGGCGCCGGTTTACGCGACCCGAACATCCTTCCGCGCGCCTCCTCTCCGCCTCCCAAGCCGATCAGAGCCGCTCGGCACCCTGGGAGACGGCAAGCGCGCCGCCCACCGCTTCGCCGGTCCCCACTTCTGTCGCCCCGCACCCGACGACCGGCGGACGGTCGCCTGAACCGGGGGTTGACATGGCCACACAGAGTCACGGGTTCGCACGGTTCGTGTTCGCCGCTGCCACCGGAGGGGTGGCGGGCGCTTTGGCGACCACTCTTCTCCATATGCGCCACGGCACCGCGCATCAGGAGCAACTGGCGTCCCAGGAGCGGCGCGCGGCCCGTGCTCATCAGCAGCGCATGCACTGGGAGCTGCTGAACAAGGCGATTGACGACGCGTCACTGGCGGACGTGATCGACACGTACGAGTCCGAGTTCCCGCCGGAGAAACGGCGCCAACTGATCTTCGCCAACGCGTGGTACGTCAACGCGCTCCACCTGTATCAGGCAGGACTCATGGACCGTAGCGAGGTGTACGGGCACCTGCGCGAGATCTTCCAGAGCCGCGTCATGAGGGAGTACTGGGAGGCGACCCGCTACCATCGCGCCTCGCTCGACGACGGCTCCGAGGAGGCGTGGCTCGGGCGGATCACCGATGGGTTGATCAAGGAGCTGGACGAGGACGACAGCGGCGAATGGTGGGTCGTGGGCGAGCCTCCGATCGACTGAACCTGCCTGGCGCGCCGTCCCCCGCATCACCCGGTTCAGTGAACCGAGTCCCCAACTCGCTCTGGAAACTGGGAAGTCGCTACCCTGGCGCCCCTCGGGACCCACTACTGTGACGCCGTCATCTCCCAGCTCCCCGAAGGACCGGTTCCCTTGAAGATCGTGCGCCGCATCGGTGTGCCCCCGAGCGCTCGTGGTAGCGCGTCCGGCACGACCTGCCCCGATGTTTTCGAACTCAGCGACGGGAACTTCGCCGTGATCGGCACGGAGGCGACCGCGGACCTCAGGAACGAACTTCCGGCCGACGCCGGCGTCGCCGACTACGAGCGCATCGTGATCGTGAACCGGGAGACCCTGGTCCGCGCCAAGGGCGACATCCCCGACGCCTGATCACGCTCCGCCCGCGGCGGCCGTCCCCCACCCCGGGCCGGCCGCCGCGGCGCGTCCGTCATGCCACCACCGGCACCGCCACCGGAGGCTCCGCCCCCACATAGCGCGCCGCCGGCCTGATGATCTTCGAATCCTCCGCCTGCTCAAGGATGTTGGCGCTCCAGCCGACGACCCGCGCCGCCGCGAACGTGGGCGTGAACATCGTGCGCGGCAGCCCGCACAGTTCCATGACCACACCGGCGTAGAACTCCACGTTCGTGTGCAGCTCACGGCCCGGCTTGAGCTCCGCCAGGATCGCCTCCACGTGCCGCTCGACCTCGACGGCGAACTCCACCAGCGGTCCGCCGAACCCTTCCGCGATGCCGCGCAGCATGCGCGAACGCGGGTCCTCCGTGCGGTAGACCGGGTGCCCGAAGCCCATGATCCGGTCGCCGGCCAGCACACGCTCACGGATCCAGGCGTCGATACGGTCCGGGGTGCCGATCGCGTCCAGCGTGTCCAGTGCGCGGCTGGGCGCCCCGCCGTGCAGCGGCCCGGAGAGGGCGCCGACCGCTCCGACCAGACAGGCCGCGACATCGGCACCCGTCGACGCGATGACACGCCCCGTGAACGTTGATGCATTGAAGCCGTGATCAATGGTTGAGATGAGGTACTGCTCGACGGCCCGCGCATGCGCGGGCTCGGGCTCCGAACCCGTCAACATGTACAGGTAGTTGGCCGCGTACGAGAGATCCTCGCGCGGCTCCACGGGGTCCAGCCCCGCACTGAGCCGGTGCAGCGCGGTCAACATGGTAGGGACCACGGCCGCGGCCGCGAGGGTGTCCGCGCGGCGCCGCTCGGCGTCGATGTCGTAGACGGGCCGGAAACCCTGTGAGGCGCCGAAGAGCGAGAGCGCGGTGCGCAGTCCGGCCAGCGGTCCGGAGACGGCCCCGGCCCGGGCGATCGCGGGCAGCGCGGCGCGCACCTCCTCGGGCAGGCCGCGCAGCGCCGCCGTCTGTCGCGCGAAGGCGGCCGACCGTGCGGCGTCGGGCAGTTCGCCGTGGATCATCAGGTGCCAGACGTCCTCGAAGCTGCGGGTCTGCGCGAGCTCGACGGCCGAGTACTGGCGGTAGTGGTAGAAGCCCTCGCGCCCCCTGACGTCCCCGAGTGCGGTGTCGGTGACGACGACGCCCGCGAGCCCTCGCGGTACGTCGGCGACGGGGGCGGCGATGGTCCCGTTGATCGGCATGTTTCCTCCCTGGACTTGATTTGACTGTCCATGCTTGACTCAATCCCTGTCAATATTGATTGAATCAATGCATCGCGATGCGGATACGGTGACGCCCATGAGGGATCAAGAGCCGGCACCGGCGCAGCAGGCCCGCCGACTGAGCACCAAAGAGACCGCCGAGAAGCTCGGCGTGAAACCGGAGACCGTGTACGCGTACGTGAGCCGCGGACAGCTCACCAGCAGGCGGAAACAGGACGGCCGGGGCAGCACCTTCGACCCGGCCGAGGTGGCGGCCCTCGCCCGCCGCAACAAGCGGGAGAGCGCGCCGAGTTCGGCTGCGAACGAGTTGTCCGTCCGCACCCGGATCACCCTCATCGACGACGACAGGTACTTCTTCCGAGGGGTCGACGCGGCGGACCTCGCCGCCCGCCACTCGTACGAGGAGGTGGCGGAGTGGCTGTGGACGGGGACGCTGCGGCCCGGCGCCCGGTTCACGGCGCCCAAGGAGTCCCTCGCCGCGGCCCGCCGCGCGGTCGGCGCGCTGCCGGAGCACAGCAGCCCCGTCGACCGGCTGCGGGTGGCGGCCGTCGCCGCCGCGACCGCGGATCCGCTGCGCTACGACCTGTCCGAGCAGTCCGTCCTCGGCGCCGCGCGCTCCCTGATCCCGACCCTCGCGGCGGCGCTGCCGCTGCGGCGCTCCACCTACGTGGACGGGGAGCCCATCGCGCAGCGCCTGTGGGGCCGACTGACCCACACGACGCCTGACGAGGCGTCACTGCGCGCTCTGGACACGGCACTCGCCCTTCTCGTCGACCACGACCTGGCCGCGTCCACGCTCGCCGTGCGGGTCGCGGCATCGGCACGGGCCCACGCCTACGCGGCCGTCTCCGCGGGCCTGGGGGTCCTGGAGGGGCCGCTGCACGGCGCGGCCAGCGGACTGGCCCACCGCATGCTCCTGGAGGTCCTCGACCGGGGCAGCGCAGGCCCGGTGGTGGCCGACGAACTGCGGGCGGGGCGCCGCGTCCCGGGGCTCGGCCACCGCCTCTACAAGGGCGAGGACCCGCGCGCCCAGGCGCTGTTCGCATGCCTGGAGGAACTGCCTGACGCGCACCCCGCCCTGGCGGCGGCGCGGGACGTCGTGGCGACCACCGCGCGCCACACGGACCTGCACGCCAACGTGGATCTGGCGCTCGCCGTGTTCACCACGTCGTTCGGGATGGCCGCCGAGGCAGGCGAGACGATCTTCGCGGTGGGCCGTACCGCGGGCTGGATCGCGCACGCCCTGGAGGAGTACGGAGAACGCCCCCTCCGTATGCGCCCCACAGGCCACTACGTGGGCTTGCGGCCGCCCCAACCCCTGCCGTCGCCGGCCGGCGAGGAGTGACCGCGCAGGCAGGCTAGGCTCACCTTTGTGAGTACGTGCGCGACCGCCTCGCGAGACCTGGCCGAACCCCTCGCGGGCACCGCGGCCACCGCCCGGACCTGGCTGCTGATCGAGCAGCCCGGGCCGTGGGGCGCCAAGGCCCTGACGTCCAGCCATCTGGACCCGGACGTGGGCCGCGCGCTGGAGGCGGCCGCCGAGGGAACCGGCGTACGGGTCGCGCTCATCCGGCGCCCCGGTCGGCACGCCGACTGCCACGCTCCGGCCCGCCACCAGGTGTACGTGGCCCACACCGCGCCGGGCAACGCATGGCTACGGAGCACCACGGTCGACGACCCTGAAGTGCTGACCCATCTCGACTTCGCTTCCTTGGGCGCTGGTGAGCACGGCGGCTTCGGCGCTCCGCATGTAGGCGCCCCGCTCGCTCTCGTGTGCACGAACGGAAAGCGCGACCGCTGCTGCGCTCTTCTGGGACGTCCGCTCGCCTCCGAACTTGCCCTCTCCGGCGAAGAGGGCGTCTGGGAGGTCACGCACCTGGGCGGACACCGTTTCTCCCCCACCTTGTTGGTGCTCCCGTACGGCTACGCCTATGGAAGGGCCACGGCAGCCGACGTCAAAGAGATCCTTCATGCGGTGCGCTCGGGGCGGATCGTCACCGAGGGGTGCCGCGGCAGCTCCGCCTGGGACCGGCCCGGCCAGGCCGCGGAGCTCGCCGTACGACAGGCGGCTTCCGTGGACGGCGCCGACGTCCTGATCCTCGTACAAACGGATGCGGTCGACGGCGACGGTGCCCCGTCCTGGGAGGTGACCGTCGCCCATGCCGACGGACGGCGCTGGCACGTGACCGTCGCGCAGGGAGCGTCGCTGCCCCCGCGCCCTGAGAGCTGTGGCGCCGCCCTTGCGTCACCGGCGCGCATGGATGTCGTGGCTGTGCGTGAGGTTCCCGCCACGTAGGAAAAGATCGCGGGACCGGGAGAGGAGATCCGCGCCACAAGGGCTACGAACGAGGACGGAACGCCCCGTACCGTTCGTGACCATGAGCCCGAACTCCCCCGCCCGCCGACTGCGCCTCGCGATGCCGCGCCGCGTGTTCGCGCAGGTCCTGCTGATGCAGGTGGCGATCGCCGCCGGGGTGGCCGTGCTGGCCACGGGGCTGTTCCTCGCGCCGCTCAGCGAGCAGTTGGACGACCAGGCGATGCGGCGCGCCCTCGCCATCGCGCAGACCACGGCCGCGCAGCCGCGGATCGCCGCCGACCTGAAGTCCTCGCGTCCCACGGCGGACGGGCCCGTGCAGGCCGAGGCGGAGCGGATCCGGCGGGCCAGTGGCGCCGAGTACGTCGTGATCATGAACAACGAGGGCGTGCGCTGGTCGCACACCGACCGCGACCGGATCGGGAAGGTCGTCTCGACGGACCCCAGCGACGCTCTGGCGGGCCATGAGGTCATGGAGATCGACGACGGTACCCTCGGGCGCTCCGCGCGCGGCAAAGTGCCGCTGAGGGGCTCGGACGGGGCCATCGTGGGCGCCGTGTCGGTCGGCATCGAGTATGACAGCGTCCGCGCGCGCCTCATCCACGCGATCCCCGGCCTGTTCGCGTACGCGGGCGGCGCCCTCGCCGTGGGGGCGCTGGCGGCGTATCTGATCGCGCGGCGGGTGCAGCGGCAGACGCGCGACCTGGCGTTCTCGGACATCTCGGCACTGCTGGCCGAGCGCGAGGCGATGCTGCACGGCATCCGCGAAGGCGTCGTCGCCCTCGACCGCACCGGCCGGATACGCCTGCTCAACGACGAGGCGCAACGGCTCCTCGGCCTGGGCGCCGAGGCGATCGGGCAGCCCCTGGGCGCCGTGCTCGGCGCGGGACGCACGACCGATGTGCTCGCGGGGAACGTCGCCGGCACCGATCTGCTCACCGTGCGCGGGCAGCGCGTCCTGGTCGCCAACCGGATGCCCACGGACGACGGCGGCGCCGTGGCCACCCTGCGTGATCGCACGGAGCTGGAGCAGCTGGGCCGCGAACTCGACTCCACGCGCGGCCTGATCGACGCCCTGCGGGCACAGGACCACGAGCACGCCAACCGGATGCACACACTCCTTGGGCTCCTTGAGCTGGAGATGTACGAGGAGGCCGCGGAGTTCGTCGGCGAGGTGGCCGGCGCGCACCGGGTCACCGCGGAGCAGATCACCGAGAAGATCCAGGATCCGCTGCTCGCGGCCCTGCTGGTGGGGAAGGCTACGGTCGCCGCGGAGCGCGGTGTGGCCCTCACCATCTCACCGGACACCGAGCTTCCGGACCGCCTCGTGGACCCGCGCGGCCTGGTCACGATCGTCGGCAACCTGGTGGACAACGCCTTGGACGCGGCGGCCGGTTCGGGCCTCCGCGCGCGCGTGGAGGTGGTGGTGCGGGCGCAGGGCCGCGCGGCGGTCCTCCGGGTGCGCGACACGGGCCCCGGCGTCCCCGCCGATCAGCGGGAGAGCGTCTTCGTAGAGGGGTGGTCCACGAAGGAGCCGCCCGCTCACGGCAAGCGCGGCATCGGGCTCGCCCTGGTGCGGCGGCTCGCGGAGCGGCAGGGCGGCACGGCCGAGGTGACCGCGTCGCCGTCCGGGGGCGCCGAGTTCGTCGTCGTCCTGCCGGAAGCACTCACCGATCCCGTGCCGAGCGCGGCCGAGGAGGTCCGATGATCGAGGTTCTGGTCGTGGACGACGACATCCGCGTCGCCGACGTCAACGCCGCCTATGTGGCGAAGGTGCCCGGCTTCCGCGTGGCGGGCACGGCGCACAGCGCGGCCCAGGCGCTGGAGCGCATCGAGGAACTCGCCGTCGATCTGGTGCTCCTCGACCACTATCTGCCGGACGAGACAGGCCTCACCGTCGCCCGGACGCTGCGCGAACGCGGCCACCAGATCGACGTGATCATGGTGACCGCGGCACGCGACGTGGCCACGGTCCAGTCCGCGATGCGTCACGGAGCGCTGCAATACCTGGTCAAGCCCTTCTCGTTCGCGGGGCTGCGCGGAAAGCTCGAGGCGTACGCACAACTGCGCCGCACCCTCGACGGCGGGGGCGAGGCCGAGCAGGCGGAGGTCGACCGGATCTTCGGCGCCCTGTCCGCCACGCCCGCGCCCGAGCTGCCCAAGGGCCACTCCCCCACCACGGCCGAGCTCGTGCGCCGGGCCCTGATGGGCGCGGAAGGTCCGCTCTCCGCCCAGGAGTTGGCCGACCGCACCCGGCTCAGCCGCCAGACCGCCCAGCGCTATCTGAAGCTCCTGGAGCGCACGGGACGGGTCCGGCTGAGTCTGCGGTACGGGGACACGGGCCGGCCCGAGCACCGGTACGAGTGGGCCGCCGGCGGGTGACGCCGGGAAGCCGGTGACATTGCGCAGCGGGTGACGCCGCGCGGCGGTCAGACGGCCCCCGCGCCGGTCAGGGCTCGCACCTCGGTCTCCGCGTGCTTCGCCTCGTCGGGCGGCTCCGCCGAGGTCACGGTGCCCAGCCAGCCCGCGAGGAAGCCGAGCGGGATGGAGACCAGCCCCGGGTTCTCCAACGGGAAGTACTGGAAGTCCACCCCGGGGAAGAGCGAGGTGGGGCTGCCGGAGACCACCGGTGACAGGACCACGAGGAGCAGCGCGGGGACGAGCCCCCCGTACACGGACCACACGGCGCCGCGCGTGGTGAAGTTCCGCCAGAACAGCGAGTAGAGCAGCACCGGGAGGTTGGCCGACGCGGCGACGGCGAAGGCCAGGCCGACCAGGAACGCCACGTTCAGATCGCGGGCCAGCAGGCCGAGGCCGATGGCGAGTACGCCGATGCCGGCCGCGGCGACCCGCGCCACCGTGACCTCGCTGTACGGCTTGGCGTCCGCCCGCCGTCTGCGCAGCGTCGCGTAGAGGTCGTGCGCCACTGACGCGGAGGACGCGAGCGTGATGCCCGCGACGACGGCGAGGATGGTCGCGAAGGCGACCGCGGCGACGATCGCGAACAGGACCGTGCCGCCCGTGGAGTCCGCGCCGCCGCCCAGGTCGAGCGCGAGCAGCGGAACTGCCGTGTTCCCCGCGGCATTTGACCCGCGTACGGCGCTCGATCCCACGATGGCGGCGGCACCGAACCCGAGCACGATCGTCATCAGGTAGAAGCTGCCGATCAGCCCGATCGACCAGACGACCGAGCGGCGCGCGGCCCGTGCGGTCGGCACGGTGTAGAAGCGCGACAGGATGTGCGGCAGGCCCGCCGTGCCGAGCACGAGGGCGAGGCCCAGGCTGATGAAGTCGAAGCGCGCGGTCCAGCTCCCGCCGTACCTCAGACCGGGCACGAGGAAGTCGGAGCCGTGCCCGCTGCGCGCGGCGGCCGTGCGCAGCAGCTCGTTGAAGTCGCCGTGGAAGCGCGCCAGGACGAGCACCGTCAGGGCGATCGTCCCGCCCATCAGCAGGACCGCCTTCACGATCTGGATCCACGTGGTGGCCCGCATCCCTCCCAACGACACATAGATGACCATCAACGCGCCGACCCCGACCACGGTCCAGGCCTGCGCCGCCCCGCTCGAACCGCCGAGCAGCAGCGCGACCAGGCTGCCCGCCCCCACCATCTGCGCCACCAGGTAGAGAACGGACACCGTCACCGAGGAAGTTCCCGCGGCGATCCGTACGGGACGCTCCCGCATCCGGGACGCCACGACGTCGGCGAGCGTGAACCGGCCGCAGTTGCGCACCAGTTCGGCGACGAGGAAGAGCACCACGAGCCAGGCCACGAGGAAGCCCACGGAGTAGAGCAGGCCGTCGTAGCCGAAGAGCGCGATCAGCCCGGAGATGCCGAGGAAGGAAGCGGCCGACATATAGTCACCGGCGATGGCGAAACCGTTCTCCATAGGCGAGAACAGTCGTCCGCCCGCATAGAACTCCTCCGCCGAGCCGTGCCGGTTGCGGCTCACCCACGTGGTGATCCCGAGGGTGACCGCCACGAACACGCTGAACAGCACCAATGCCAGCGCCTGATGGTTCCCGGTCACCACTGCCCACCCT
Organism: Streptomyces sp. NPDC052225; assembly: GCF_040679615.1. Lineage (NCBI taxonomy): Bacteria > Bacillati > Actinomycetota > Actinomycetes > Kitasatosporales > Streptomycetaceae > Streptomyces > Streptomyces sp. NPDC052225. The sequence goes on from NZ_JBFAVD010000008.1 coordinate 163,683, forward strand.
CGCTCCGCGACGAACCGTTCATCCGCGCGGGGTCGTCGATGCCCCGCGTCATCTCCTGGGTGTCCCAGCGCAGTTCGAGCGCGGGGCGGTCCCTGCGCAGCCGGGCATGGCGCGCGTACAGCCACGTCAGCAGGAACGTACTGGCGAACTGACCGAGCCCCGCCACCATCGCCACGTTCACCGCGCCCGCGACCGGCCGGGCCATCAGCGCCGGCGCGCTCGTGGCGGCCACGATGTACGCGACGTACCACGCGAAGAAGATCGCGACCGCGGGCACGACGAACCTCCGGTAGCGCCCGCGCACTTCCTGGAACGCGGCGCTGCGCTGCACCTCCAGGTAGACCCCCGCCGCGCTCCGCTGCGCGGGTGCGGCCTGGGCGGGTACGGCCGGCGACGCCGCGCCCGCGCCTTCCCACTCACCCCATCCCGAGGCCAGCGCGTCGTGCCACGGGTCGCCGAGACCACCGCGGTCACCGGGCCGGGACTGCGCTGTGTCGCGCCCGTCGTGCTTGTCCACCGAACTCTCCTTGTCCGCGGCCCGCTTCGGCCGCGTGCCCAAGGATGGACAGACCAGGAAGATCCCGGACTCTCCTCGCAAGCCCTTCACCCCATTAGGTGATGGACGAGCCCGGCGGCCTCGCGAGTCCGTGCCCATAGGCGTAACGGACCGCCTGGGCACGGTCTTTGAGTCCGGCCTTCGCGAAAAGGTTGTTGATGTGGGTCTTCACCGTGGCGGTGGAGACGTGGAGGGCGCGGGCGATCTCCTGGTTGGTCAGCCCGTCGGCGATGAGCACCAGGACCTCGGCCTCCCTCGTCGTGAGCCCGTCCGGCGGATCCTTCGGTCCTGGCTCGGCCGCCACCGGCTGCGACAGGCGCTCGAGCAACCGCCGCTGAATGCTCGGCGCCAGCCCGGCCTCCCCCGACAGGACGTCCGACACCGCCCGCACGATCTCGTCGCCTCCCGCGTCCTTGGTCAGATAGCCGCGCGCCCCGGCCGTGAGAGCCGGGAAGAGCGACTCGTCGTCCGCGTACGTGGTGAGGATGACGACCTGGGTGCCCGGGTACTGCGCCCGGATCCGTCTGGTCGCCTCCACACCGTCGCACCGCGGCATGCGCAGGTCCATCAGGACGACGTCCGGGGCCAGCTCGGCCACGAGGGCAACCGCTTCCTCGCCGTCTCCCCCCGCGCCGACGACCTCGATCCCGGGCAGCAGCCCGAGCAGCATCACGATGCCCTCGCGCACCACCGTCTGGTCGTCGACCACCACCACGCGGGCCGGGGGCCGCTCCGCGCTCGCCCCCGCGCCTGCCGTGCTCATACCGGAACCCTCAACTTCACCACGAACCCCTCCTCGCACGGCCCTGCCTCGAGCGTGCCGCCCATCAACTCGGCCCGCTCCCTCATCCCCAACAGACCGTAACCGCCACCACTGACAGTGAGCTCCCCGTGCGGCCCGGGAGCCCCCGAGTCCCGTATCTCCAGGGCCACTTCGGCCGGCCCGTACTCCAGCCGCATCGCCGTCTTCGCCCCCGGAGCGTGCTTGCGCACGTTCGTCAGGGCCTCCTGCGCGACACGGCGCACCGTCTGTGAGGCCTCCACCGGCATCGGGCGCCGCTCGCCCCGCACGTCGAGGCTCGCCCCGTCCGACGACGCGACCAGCTCCCGCAGGAAGTCCTCCAGCGGTGTCATCTCGCCCCGCAGCGCGGAGAGCGCCTGCCGTGTCTCCGCCAGCCCGTCGCGCGCCATGCCCCGGGCCGCGACGACCCGGTCCAGGATCTGCTCGCGGTCGGCCCCGCCCTCGATGAGCAGCCGCGCCGCCTCCAGGTGCACGAGCTGCGCGGACAGGCTGTGGGCGAGGACGTCGTGGATCTCCCGGGCTATGCGTGAACGCTCGGCGAGCGCCGCGGACTCCGTCTCCGCGACCCGCGCGGCCCGCTCCTGCGCCAGAAGCCGCTGTGCGGCCCCCCGCGCCTCCGCGTCGAGGCGCAGCACGTAGCCGGACAGGCAGAGGCCGATGGCGACGGCCACCGTGGTGAGCCACGGGTCGTCGTTCACCAGGACGAACCCGGTGAGGGACGCCGCCGTGGCGGGCACCGCCGCGACGAGCGGCATGCGCTCGAGTGCGGTCACCGCGCAGCCGCACCACAGCACCGTGGCCGGCGCGGTGAACCCCACGTGCTGCGCCAGTACCGCGACGGCCAGCAGGAAGGCGAGCAGCCCGAGGGACGGCAGCAGCCGATGGGCGAGCGTCGTGCGGAACAGTGCCCATGCCGCGGCCCCGCACGCGAGCAGCACCACCGGCGCCAGGGCCACCGCCCACTCGGCGACGCCTCGCTGCTCGACCGCCGTCCACAGCAGGATCGTCAGCAGCGCCACCCGCACGGTCCACGCCAGCATCCGCCGCGCACGCGTCACCCCTTCACGGGAGAGCGCCTCCCGCGAGGGCCACGCCCTCCACTGGCTCAGGGTCACCTGTGGTCCTCCCAGGCCGGCTGCGCGACAGGACCAACGTACGCCGATCGCAGTCCGTCGGCCCGCCACATCAAGGTCCCCGCGCGGACCAGCAGCGACAGTGCGAACCCCAGCATGAGGGCGGAGCTGCCGAGGTGGATGCCCAGGGCGAGGCCGATGCCGACGACGGCCGCGCGGACCGCGATGCCGCCTATCCAGGTACCGACGGTCGCGGCGGTGCCCTTGGTCCAGACGTCCCCTTGCTCGTCCCGCCAGACGCGCGTCGTGAACGCCCATCCGACCCCGATGCCGAGGCTGACCAGCAGCTCGACGACGAGCAGGATCACCGAGCCCGTGAGGTGGTGCGGGTCCGTGAGCGAGCCGTCCCGTATCGCGAAGAACGCGAGGAGCGCGGGCAGCAGCCACCACCTGCGATCGGTCGAAAGTCGCGCGGTCCTGAACTGGCGCACGAGCACGAGTGCGACAGCGGCGACGATCACCAGGACATCGGTGAGCCCGGACATGACGGCCTCCGTGGAGCGGTCGGGAGCGGAGTGGTTCAACGCCCTCGACGCTACGGAAAATGGCAGGTCAGCTGATCGGAGCCAGGGTGGATCATGGGTGGATCAGGTGGCTCCACCCATGGGTGGAGCCACCTGACCTGACCTGTGACCGGTCCGGACCGGGCCGCGCCGGACGGCGCCGCGCCCCTGCCTACGCGTCGATGCCTACGCGTCGATGCGCGAGCGGTCGAGCGTCGCGGCGGAGCTGCTGATGAACTCCTTGCGCGGCGCCACGTCGTTGCCCATCAGCAGATCGAAGACCTGCTCGGCGGCGTCCAGCTCCCCGATGTTGATCCGGCGCAGGGTGCGGTGGCGCGGGTCCATCGTGGTCTCGGCCAGCTGGTCGGCGTCCATCTCGCCCAGACCCTTGTAGCGCTGGATCGAGTCCTTGTAGCGCACGTTCTTGCGCTGGAACTCGAGCAGCGTCTCGCGCAGCTCACGGTCCGAGTACGTGTAGACGTACTTGTCCTGGCCCTTCTTCGGCTGGACCAGTTCGATGCGGTGCAGGGGCGGCACGGCGGCGAAGACGCGCCCCGCCTCGACCATGGGCCGCATGTAGCGCTGGAACAGCGTCAGGAGCAGACAGCGGATGTGCGCGCCGTCGACGTCGGCGTCGACGAGCAGGATGATCTTGCCGTAGCGCGCCGCGTCGATGTCGAAGGTCCGGCCGGACCCGGCTCCTATGACCTGGATGATCGCGCCGCACTCGACGTTCTTCAGCATGTCCGAGACCGACGACTTCTGAACGTTGAGGATCTTGCCGCGGATCGGCAGAAGCGCCTGGAACTCGGAGTTCCGGGCGAGCTTGGCCGTACCGAGCGCGGAGTCGCCCTCGACGATGAACAGCTCGCTGCGCTCGACGTCGTCACTACGGCAGTCCGCGAGCTTCGCGGGCAGCGACGACGACTCCAGGGCGGTCTTACGGCGCTGCGCGTCCTTGTGCTGACGGGCCGCGATGCGCGTACGTGCCGCGGCGACGGCCTTCTCCATGACGGCGCGGGCCTGCGCCTTGGCGTCGCGCTTGGTGGAGGTCAGGAACGCCTTGAGCTCCTTCGCCACCACGTTCGCCACGATCCGGTTGGCCGCCGAGGTGCCGAGGACCTCCTTGGTCTGGCCCTCGAACTGCGGCTCCGCCAGGCGCACGGTGACGACGGCGGTGAGGCCCTCCAGGGCGTCGTCCTTGACGATGTCGTCCTCGGCGACGCGCAGCAGCTTCTGGCTGCGCAGCACCTCGTTCATCGTCTTCGTGAGGGACCGCTCGAAGCCCGTGACGTGGGTGCCGCCCTTCGGGGTGGCGATGATGTTCACGAACGACTTGATGGTCGCGTCGTATCCGGTTCCCCAGCGCAGCGCGACATCCACGGAGAGCTCGCGCGTGACCTCCGTCGGCGTCATCTGGCCGTGGTCGTCGAGGACCGGGACGGTCTCCTTGAAGGTGCCCTGCCCCGTCAGGCGGAGGACGTCGCAGACCGCCTTGTCCTGGGCCAGGTACTCGCAGAACTCGCTGATGCCGCCGTCGAAGCGGAAGGATTCCTCGCCCTTGCTGCCGCCCTCGCCGAGGCCGAACTCGTCCCGGACGACGATGGTCAGGCCGGGCACCAGGAAGGCCGTCTGACGGGCACGCTGGTGCAGGTTCTCCAGCGAGAGCTTCGCGTCCTTGAGGAAGATCTGCCGGTCCGCCCAGTAGCGGATACGGGTCCCGACGCGGTTCTTCGGGACCTTCTTGGTCTTGCTCAGTCGCGCCGAGGGGTCGAACGGCGCGTCCGGGCCGGGCTTGGAGAAGGCGCCGGGCACGCCGCGGCGGAAGCTGATGGCATGCGTATGCCCGCCGCGGTCCACCTCGACGTCGAGGCGCGCCGACAGCGCGTTCACCACAGAGGCGCCCACGCCGTGCAGACCGCCGGAGGCCGCGTACGAGCCGCCTCCGAACTTGCCGCCCGCGTGGAGCTTGGTCATGACGACCTCGACGCCGGAAAGGCCGGTCTTGGGCTCGACGTCCACGGGGATGCCGCGGCCGTTGTCCCGCACCTCGACGGATCCGTCGTCGTGCAGGATCACCTCGATGTGGTCGCAGAAGCCGCCCAGGGCCTCGTCGACGGAGTTGTCGATGATCTCCCAGAGGCAGTGCATCAGGCCGCGACTGTCGGTCGAGCCGATGTACATGCCTGGACGCTTGCGTACGGCCTCGAGCCCCTCGAGAACGAGAAGGTGCCGCGCGGTGTAGTTGGAACCGTCCCGGTCTGCTCCGGTCAGCAGCGCTGTGGACGGCACGGACGTTTCGGCGGTCACGCGGTTCGCTCCTCGCTGAATTTCAGATGGGGCCCTTTTGGGTACAGGGCCGGCGTCGGTCGCCGCTCAGAGGGTACCGAGGCCTGGTAGAGCCGTTGTCACGCCACCCTCACCTCAGCCCAGACTAGTCCAAGGTCGTATGCATGTTCGATCCCTCGATGGAGTGAAGCACACATCACGTTCCCTTCCAGGCATGAACCATTTAGGCTCCGGGCACGTCCTCATGAACAACCGGCAAGCCGGCCGGGGAGGACCGACCCTGACAGAACGCGCGAACCCGTAAGACTCGCAAGAGACGCAATACGGCACATTCGCCGCCACCCGGCAACAGACAGCCGGTCTCGGAGAAATTTTTCGAGGAAAAGCCGCGAGCGGGAACGTTTTCGGCCTGGTTGGATGTTGACCCTGGTACGACAGCTCGTCGAGCTAGAGAAGAGGCGACGTGACTACTGTTCTGACCCCCGCGAGCCCGCTGACGGCCGCTGACCGCTGTGACAGGTGCGGCGCCCAGGCTTACCTGCGCGTCGTACTCATCAGCGGTGGTGAACTGCTCTTCTGCGCCCACCACGGACGCAAGTTCGAGCCGGAACTCAAGAAGATCGCCGCTGAGATACAGGACGAGACGGAGCGACTCACCGCCGTTCCGGTAAGCGCCGAGACCGAGGAACGCTGACGCCTCGCACCCACGACGAGCCAGCTCCGGCACCAGGCCGGTGATCGGGCGGTCACCCCTCCACCGAGGAGTGACCGCCCGTCCTCGTATCCGTACGGCCCGTCAGGAGTGCGCGCGCAGCACCCGCAGCACGTCGGAGACCCGCGTGTAGACGCCGGGGCTCCCCGCGCGCCCGCAGCCGCTCCCCCAGGACACCAGGCCGATCAGCCTCCCCTGAGCGACCAGCGGACCGCCGCTGTCCCCCTGGCAGGCATCCCTGCCGCCTTCCAGTTCACCTGCGCACAGCATGGACGACGGCAGATACTTGCCGTCCGAGCTGCCGGGATAGGCCTCCTGGCACACGGCGTCGGCCAGCACCTGCACCCGCGCGGCGCGCAGGGTGCGCGCATAGTCGCCCGCCCCCGTCGTGTCGCCCCATCCGTAGACGGCGGCGCCCGTTCCGGCCGCGTAGGCCGGGTCTCCCTCGTCGGCCATCGGGATCACGTACGGTCCGGGCAGCGGAGTGGCCAGTGTGAGGACCGCCACATCACCCGCGTTCGTGTAGCCGTCGTAGTCAGGGTTGATCCACGCACCGCGTACGGGGATCTCCGCGCCCTCCGCCGCCTGCAGGTCGCCACGGCCCGCGATCACCTTGAGGTCGCGCACCTCGCTGCGCGGCACACCCAGGACGTCTTCACTCAGGCAGTGCGCCGCGGTGAGCACGGTCGAGCGGGCGACGACCACGCCACCGCAGAACTGGCCCGCGCGGGTACCCCCGAATCGGTCACGGCTGGCGAGGGCCACCACCCACGGGCTGTCCGTCGCCCGGACCTGGCGCCCGCCGATGACGCCCTCGTCGGCGGCCGCGGGGAGCGACGAGGCCAGGGGCAGCACGACCGCCACGGCCAGCGCGGCCAGCGGCGCGGTCAGCGCTCTCGCGAAAGGGCGACGCATGCGGTCTCCTCACTCTGGGTTGCAACAGCACACCCAGAGTGATTCAGCGGGGCGCACCACGCATCGCGAGGATGCGTCCACAGCCCCGTACGGCGAAGGCCCGGCACGAACCCCGATGAGGGGCGTGCCGGGCCTTCACAGAGCCGTACAGCGCGTGTGACTAGTCGAGGTAGTCGCGCAGCACCTGCGAGCGCGACGGGTGGCGCAGCTTCGACATCGTCTTGGACTCGATCTGGCGGATGCGCTCACGCGTGACGCCGTAGACCTTGCCGATCTCGTCGAGGGTCTTCGGCTGACCGTCAGTGAGACCGAAGCGCATCGAGACGACGCCCGCCTCGCGCTCGGACAGGGTGTCGAGCACGGAGTGCAGCTGCTCCTGGAGGAGCGTGAAGCTGACCGCGTCGGCCGGAACCACGGCCTCGGAGTCCTCGATGAGGTCACCGAACTCGCTGTCGCCGTCCTCACCCAGGGGGGTGTGGAGGGAGATCGGCTCACGGCCGTACTTCTGGACCTCGATGACCTTCTCGGGGGTCATGTCGAGTTCCTTGGCCAGCTCCTCCGGGGTGGGCTCGCGGCCCAGGTCCTGGAGCATCTGGCGCTGCACGCGCGCGAGCTTGTTGATGACCTCGACCATGTGCACCGGGATACGGATGGTGCGGGCCTGGTCGGCCATGGCGCGGGTGATCGCCTGACGGATCCACCAGGTGGCGTACGTGGAGAACTTGTAGCCCTTGGTGTAGTCGAACTTCTCGACCGCGCGGATCAGACCGAGGTTGCCCTCCTGGATGAGGTCCAGGAAGAGCATGCCGCGACCGGTGTAGCGCTTGGCCAGGGAGACCACCAGACGGAGGTTGGCCTCCAGGAGGTGGTTCTTGGCGCGGCGGCCGTCCTCGGCGATGATCTCCAGCTCGCGCTTGAGCTTGGGGGCGAGCTTGTCGGCGTTGGCCAGCTTGTCCTCGGCGAACAGACCGGCCTCGATGCGCTTGGCGAGCTCGACCTCCTGCTCGGCGTTGAGCAGCGGGACCTTGCCGATCTGCTTGAGGTAGTCCTTGACCGGGTCGGCCGTGGCACCGGCGGCGGCGACCTGCTGGGCCGGCGCGTCGTCCTCGTCCTCGTCGGACAGGACGAAGCCCTGGCCCTCGGGGGTCTCCTCGTCGCCGCCCTTGGCGGTGGCGGGGGTCTCCTCCGCGCCATCGTCCTCGAGGAGCTCGTCGTCCTTCTTGCCCGCCTTCTTGGCGGTGGCCTTCTTGGCGACCGTCTTCTTGGCGGTGGCCTTCTTGGCGGTGGTCTTCTTTGCCGCGGCCTTCTTGGCGGGCGCGGCGTCGTCCGCTGCGACCTCGGCGGCAGGCGCCTCGGGAGCGGCGGTGGCGGCGACCTTCTTGGCGGTGACCGTCTTGGCCGCGACGGTCTTGGTCGCGGTGCGCTTGACCGGACTCTTGGCTGCGACGCTCTTTCGGGGACGCTTGGGCTCAGCGGCACTGACCATCAGCGTCACACCCTCTTCCTCGAGGATCTGGTTGAGGCTGCGCAGAACGTTCTTCCACTGAGTGGCCGGAATCTGGTCGGCTTCGAACGCACGGCGCACGTCGTCGCCGGCGATCTGGCCATCAGCCTTTCCCCGCTCAATGAGCGCCATGACAGAGACGGACTCGGCGATCTCCGGCGGGAGCGTACGGGATGTGCTGGCCGACACGAACAACCTCTCGGAACGTTGGAAAACGGCTTCCGGCCCCGTCCTGTGTGGACCGGAGCCGACGACCGCCGACTTGGGGATGGGCCGACGGCGCGGGCGTGGGCCGGGGAGATGCACAGCGCCTTGAACGGCTGCTGTATTCCCTCCTCGGCTGTCACCTCTTAGGTCATCGCGTTGTTCCGAGGAGCGTTACGCCCAATCTGCGTGGCCCGAGTCACACCCCGTAAGTGGTCAAAAACAGACGGATACGGGCAGAGTCGGTCACGTCTTGCAGATCGTACGGGCGGACAGCCGCCTCTGCACGAACAACGGACCCGTACGACCGAGTCGCCGGACAGAGCCCTCCTACACATGCGCAAGGCACATGGGGGGCGCCGTCCGGCGACGTCTGGTGCGTACTCCCTCGCTCTGCCGCCCTCTCGGCGCGGTCAGTGCTCGCGCGGGGCCGGCACGACGCGCTCCACCTCGGGGTGGACGATCAGCAGCTGGCGCATCGCCGCCTCGGCACCGGAGCCGTCTCCCGCCGCGAGCGCGTCGGCGATGCGGCCGTGGTGCGCGACCGCCGTCTCGTTCGGTCGGTCGCAGCCGGTGACGGGCCCACCGGAGACCTGAAGGGCCGCCGAGACGATGCCGGAGAGGTGCTCCAGCATGCGGTTGCCCGCGAGCTGGATGAGCAGCGAGTGGAACTCGGCGTCGGCGCGGGAGAACGTGATCGAGTCCCCCTGACCGAGGGCGTGCCCCATGATCTCGACCATGTCCGCAAGGCGCTGCTGCACGTCCTCGCGGCCGTGCCCGGCGGCGAGGCGCGCGGCGAGCGGCTCGATCGTCCAGCGCAGCTCGCTCAGCTCCCGGCGCTGGTCGTCGCGCTGCGGCCCGAACGCACGCCACTCGATGATGTCCGGGTCAAGGAGGTTCCAGTCGCTGACCGGGCGCACGCGCGTCCCGACGTTCGGCCGGGCGCTGACCAGACCCTTGGCCTCCAGGACGCGGAGCGACTCGCGGACGACGGTACGGGACACCTCGAAACGCTGGCCGATCTCCTCGGGCACCAGCGGGCGGTCGGCGCCCAGGTCTCCGGAGACGATCATCTGCCCCAGCTGCTGGACGAGTTGACCGTGCAGACCTCGGCCACGGCTGCCCGCGGCGCGTCGGCCGACCCGGCCGAGGTCCTGGTCCGTGCTGTCCCAGGGAGAGGCACCGACACGGTCGGCGGCCGAATCCGCGTAGGGATAGCGGTCGAGTTCACCCGGTCCTGCGAGGCCTGAGTCGGCGGAGCGGGCGGCGGTCATCATGGAGTGCGCAAGGGTAGTCACGGAATCTGTTGTCGGCGCCGTCCCCAACTCCCTTGAGGTCTTTGGTGAAAAGCACACGAAAGGGTGATCACCGCCCTCGCCGCAATTGACGCCTTATCGGAAAGAAGTGGGCGTTCCTTGGGGAGTTGTGCGCAGTGCTGGACCGGAAGGCGCCGGACAGCCGTCATCGCACCCTGGGACGCAGCACCATGAGCACATATGCGCAGAGCAGAGCAGTGAGCGACAACATCAGTGCGCCGCCCACGGGTTGAGCGATCATCCGAACTACGGCGGTCACGAACCGCTCGGCGCCGAACGGCCAGTGCACCAGGGCGAGATCGCGCAGCCTGGTCGGAAGTCCTGCGGCCGTTCGCACAGACGGCCCCTCCAAGGCCTTTTGTACGAGCGGCACGATGACGATCGGTACGGCGACCACGGCGGCGAGTCCGGCGGCCGTGGACCGGAATACGCCGGACGCCAGCACCCCCGCCCACGCGCACGCGATGACCAGGGCGAACCAACTCACGGTCAGCGAAAGCCAGTCGGCGGGAACCTGCGTGAGCTCCTCGCCGTACACGAGGTGGAGCAGCGCGGCGTCGCAGCCGACGACGAGGACGGCCATGAGGACGGCGGTGGCCGCTCCCACCAGCAACTTGGCGGCCAGAAGTCCCAGGCGGCGCGGGACGGTGCCACGGTCGGCGGCCAGTGCCGGGTGGCGGAACTCGTCGCCGAACGCGAAGGCGCCGAGCAGTCCGGCGCCCAGCGCGGCGGGCGGCAGCGGCAGTTCCTGCGGCCAGGCCGCGAGCAGGCGCGGCTGCGGGGTGTGGCCGACGCGGGCCAGAAGCACGGAGAGGAGCGCCGATACCGCGAGGACGAGCCCGATGGTGACGTAACCGGTCGCGATCCCGCTCGCGCGGCGCAGTTCGTACCGCAGGGGGCGCAGCGGGCTGCGTGCGGGCCTGACGGTGATGGGCGGGGGCAACGGCGGCAGAGCGGCGCCCGACCGGGGCGCTCCGCTCTCGTCCGCGTGCGGGCCGGTCCGTGCGACGGGATCGGTGTCGGCGAGCGGCACGAAGGTGCTGGTCGGCGGGTCGGCGTCGAGGAGGGCGGAGGGGGCGGACCGCTGCGTACCGGCCTCCGCCGTGGGCTCGGCAGGCGCGGACGACCGCGCGTCCGGGTCGTCGGCCGGTACAGGTGTCAGCGCCACGGCGGGCCCCGCGTCCCCGATCTCGTCCGCGAGTTGATGTACGAGGATGCCGTGGCGGTACGCGGCCTCGCCCACGTCCGCGCAACTGCTGCCGTACACCGAGAGCCGGCTGCCGTCCTCCGTGACCACTTCGACGGACCGCTTGGCCGTGCGCGCTTCCTTGGTCAGCAGGACGCCGAGCCGCGCGGCGTGCGGGCTGCGGACCGCGACCCGGGGTCGCAGCCGGGTGCGCGCGAACTCGGTGGCTTCCTGATCGGCCGTCACCTTGCCCTCATCAAGGGTCACGACGCGGTCGGCCGTGCGAGCCGCTTCCTTCGGGTCGTCGGTGGTGAACAGGACGGTGCCGCCGAGTGCCGCGTGCGCGCGCAGGATGCCGTGCAGCCACTTGCTCTCGCGGACCGACAGGCCCGCCGCCGGACCGTCGAGCACGAGCGTGTGCGGGTCCGCGAGCAGGGCGCAGGCCAGGCCGAGGCGGCGGTCCATGCCGCGCGAGAGCGTGCCCAGACGCTCCCCACCCAGGCTGACCAGGCCGACGACCTCCAGGACCTCGTCCGCGCGCTGGACGGGGACTCCGGCCGCCGAGCACAGCATGCGCAGTTGCCCGCGGACGGTACGCGCCGGATGACCCGGCACGTCGCCGAGGAGGACGCCGACCTCGCGCGCGGGGTGAGCGATGCGGTGCAGCGGGCGGCCTCTGAAGTAGGTGATACCGCGCCCCGGTTGGAGTTCGAGCATCAGCCGGACCGTGGTCGTCTTGCCGGCCCCACGGGCGCCGAGCAGCGCCGTGACCCGGCCCGCGTGCGCCTCGAAGGTCACGTCGTCGACCGTGGGCGGGCTCTCCTTGCGGGCGTTGCTGGTCAGTCCGATGGCCTGGATCATCGCTTCTCTCGCAGGATGGGAGACCGCTCGGCGGCCGAGGCCCGTCCGTCAGGCGGACGAGGGACGAACCTCGTGGGTACTCCAGCAAGATAACGCGATATTTCCGGCTTTTCGGGCAGGGTTGGGCGCGGGTGTCCCGTTCCGGGGACGGTGCGGCGCGCGGGCACGGGCACGGGCGGGCGCGGCAGGGTGCCGGGCCCTCGGACCGGCACCGCGTCCGCGAGTTGGCCGGGCGGTCCCCTCAGACCTCCGGTCGCAGCATCGGCGGGTTGAGCAGCGTGGCACCGCCGGCCCGGAAGAGCTGGGCGGGCCGGCCGCCCTGGCGGGTGGTGGTGCCGCCGGTCGGCACCAGGAACCCGGGCGTCCCGGTCACCTTGCGGTGGAAGTTGCGCGGGTCCAGGGCGACGCCCCACACCGCCTCGTAGACACGGCGCAGCTCCCCGACGGTGAACTCGGGCGGACAGAACGCGGTGGCCAGCGAGGAGTACTCGATCTTCGAACGCGCCCGCTCCACGCCGTCCGCCAGGATCTGCGCATGGTCGAAGGCGAGCGGCGCGGCCTGCTCGCCCTCGCGCCCGTAGCCGCCCTGGTGCAGCAGGGCCTCGACCGGCGCCCAGCGGGCGCTGTGCGCGTCCCCGCCCGGACGCGGTGCGGGCAGATCGGGCGCGAGCGCGAGATGGGCGACGCTGACCACCCGCATCCGGGGGTCCCGCTTCGGCTCCCCGTAGGTGGCCAGCTGCTCCAGGTGCGCGCCGTTGTCCTGCGCGGGCACGCCGGGGTCGTGGGCGCACAGGCCCGTCTCCTCGGCCAGCTCACGCGCGGCTGCCGCCGTCAGGTCCTCGTCGTCGCGTACGAAACCACCGGGCAGCGCCCAGCGGCCCTGAAACGGCGGTTCGCCCCGCCGCACCGCCAACGCACACAGCGCGTGGCGGCGCACGGTCAACACGACCAGGTCGACAGTGACAGCGAAGGGCGGGAAGGCCGACGGGTCGTAGGGCGACATGGAACGATCATAGTCGTCTGCCTGACGATAAACAGTCCCTTCTCTGGTTGCTTCCGCGGTTCCGCGCACGGGCCGTTGTGGTCCGGCTCCGGTCGGCCGCACCTCCGTCACACCCCCAACTGCAAGGTGTCGGCGGCCTCCTCGACCATGGCGAGGCCAAGTCTGCTGACGCGCGCCGAGAAAGCGTGTCCGGCCACGCGCAGCCCGGCAAGACCGACCTCGCCGAGCGGCGCGCTGCGTAAGGGGGACAGCGTCACGGTCCGGGCCGGCGCGTCCGGGCGGATCCCGACGAGGGTGGCCAGCAGGTGCACCCCGGCGGCCGCGGCGACGGCGGCCGGTCTACAGGCGGCGGGATGCGGCAGCGGGGCACTGCCTTCGGTGCGCTGCTCCCCCGCGTACATCTCGGGCAGTCGGCAGTCGAAGGTCTCCGCGGCGGCGAGGACACCTTTGAGCAGGGACGACGCCTCCTTCTCGTATCCGGCGGCGGCCAGGCCCGCGACGGCGACCGCCGTCTCGTGCACACGGACGGCGCCCGCGCGGTGCCCGAACGGGTTGTACGACGCCTCCTTCACCGCCAGGCTGCGCAGCCCCCAGCCCGAGTCGAGGCCCGGCCCGCCGAGCAGTCGGGCCAGCTGCTCCGTCTGCACCTTGTCGAGCAGGCCCGGTGCGCACGCGCCCGCCGCGAGCAGGCCCGTGTCCAGCAGGTGTGCGGCGCCGCTACCCAGGTGCGGCACGGGGTGTCCGTCCGCGGTACGCGCGGCGGCCGGTCTGCCGCCGCCCCGGTCCTCGACCCAGAAGTCCTGCCGGAAGCGCGTGCGCAGATCGTCGGCCCACTGGCGCAGTTCGGCGCCGCCGGGGCGGTCGTAGGCGTCGAGCAGCTCGGCGCCGAGGAGCGCAGCCCGGTGGGCGTGTGCCTGGGTCTCGCAGCGTGCGGGCCCGCCGGGTCCGGGGTCCGGCAGATACGGCCCTTCGCGGGCTGCGGCGCGCAGCCATTGGAGGCACCCCTCAGCGGCGGGCAGCAGCTCCGTCACCTCCTGCTCGGCGAGCCCCCACCGTCTGGCCTCGGCCAGGAGGACGGGAAAGAGCAGTGTGGCCTCGACGCCGGTGCAGCTCGGCGGCAGCTGAGGGCCCGCGTGCCGCAGCGGCCCGGGGAGCCGCCCGAACTCCGGCCCTCGCTCGGTGAGTTGGGTGCGGGCCAGGGCGCGCAACGTGCCGGCCGCCAACCGTGTCCCGAGCGGCAGGGCCATCCGCGCGGCCGCCAACGACTCGGCCGGGGCGGGGCCGCAGCGCCACGGCGCGCCGGCCGCGAGGGAGACGTCGAGCGGATGAGCGGGGTCGCGCACCAGCAGCGCCTGGAGGTCGTCGACACAGGTCGCCAGCAAGGGCCCCACCCGCGGGTCGTCGCCGTGCGCCCGGGCCGGGGCGAACGGCCGCACCGTGCTGTGCACCGCTGCTCTCCCGATGCCCGGGCCCTCGGCGCGGACTCGCAGCTCCACGGTGTACGTGCCGCCGGGCGGCAGGTCGAACTCCCAGCGCAGCAGCCCTGCCGAGGCGAGGGCGTCGGTCGGGGCGGGAGTCGCGGTGACGACCGTGTACCCCGTGGGCGACGACCACCGCATGCCGGTGTCGTGGACCGTCGCGGGCAGCTCACGCCCTGGTGTGCCCGCGGCCACCGCTCCGAGTTCGGCGAGGTCGGTGCCGAGGGAGACTTCGAGGGGCAGGCGCAGAGGTCGCGGTGCCGAGCTGTGCAGCGTGATCCGCTCCGTGCCGTCGGCATGCCGGGTCCGCTCGACGACGACGTCCGGGTCGGGCCCCCCATCGGGGGACGCGCGCACGGTCCCCACGAAGCGCGCTCGGTCGGCGGCCACCATGCGTGCCTGTACGGCCAGGGGTTCTCGGCCCGCGACCCGGAGGTGGCAGCGCGAAAGGAGGCGCCGGCCGCCTCGGTAGAAGCCTTCGAGGCCCTGCGCCGTCATCTGTCCGTCTTCGGAGGAGATGGCGAGACCGGGGAGCGCGACGCAGATCAATGCCCGGTGCACGGGCGGGAGTTGAACCCCCCGTCGCGTGGCCGGTGCAGGCGCGGGGCGTCCCGGAACCCTCTCCGTGAACTGCGATGCCCCTTGGGGGGCGCCGCCCCGCTCGGGCGGGGCGGCTTGCAGGGACCGGACTGCGCTGTTCGGTGCCATCACCCTTCTCCCAGCTCCAGCTGCCGCATGGGGCGCCTCCTCTCGCGCGCGGTCGCGCGAGGCGCCGGCATCCTGCCGGGCTGGTGGACACAGAGGCGGCACGGCCCGGGCTTCGCTACTGCCACTCAGGTGAACGGGGGTGCCCCGTCCCAAGTAACGCCGTAGCGCTGTGCAACGGCGCCGGAGTGCCGCCGCGCCCCCGCTCACCCCTCGCGCCTCGTCCGCTGACGCCCGACACGACGCCGGCCCGTGGCGCGCCGGGGCGGGCGCGCTCCCGACCGGCCTCCCGGCCTCGTCCCCGCCCCGATGCCGCGCTCGCCCCGCCGGCGCAGCGCGGCTTCCAGGCCGCGCGCCGCGCGCGACATACCCGGGTCGACGGCAGACCCGCGCGGAGGGAGAAGGGGCCCACCGCCTTTCTTGCCCTGCTCGACGGGCTCGGCGTCCTCGTCGCCCGCGGGCCCGCCTCGCAGACAGCGCCGTACCACCTCCGGATCGGCGCCTTCCGCCCGCGCCTCGTTGAGCAGGCGGGCGAAGACGTACGTCGGATCGACGGTGAGGGCCATCTCCAGCGCCTGGTCCGCTTCGACCGTGTCTCCGAGTGACCAGGCCACCCACCCCGCGAGGGACAGCGGGGCCGCGGCGTACTCCTCGTACGGACCGACGCACCGCCTGGCCAGGGCCCGCCACAGCCGGAGTGCGGCGCGTGCTTCGTCGCCCTCCATCCACTCCGCCGCGCGGTCCCGGGTGATCCGGTCCTGGAGGCCGAGGATCACCACGGCCGCTTCGTCGTGCGCCATCAGTTCGTCGTCCTTGCGGTCCGCCTCCAGCGGTTGCGCGTCCTGCGGCGCCTCGGCGAGCCGTCGCAGGACGCGGTGGGCGAGGTCGAGGGTGTCCGCCTCCACCTCCTCGCGCGGGACGCCGCCGATGATCCTCGGGACGAGGTCCATCGCGGCCGCGTCCAGGGCGCGCGTCTGCTCAGCGACGAGCGCGGTCTCCAGAGGGGCGAGGCGCATCCGCACCTCCTGCACGGATTCCCGTACCTGGATGCCCGCGTACGCCGCCGTCGCCGCCATCACCGAGGTGCCCTCCGTGTCGATGGCGTGCCCCTCGGGCGGGCAGCACTCGGAGCGCGGACAGCAGTAGGACCAGTACCTGCCGTCGGAGAGGCACAGCGCTTCCGTGACCGGTACGTCGAGGTCGCCGCAGGCCGTCCGCAGCAGTTGGGCGAGCGGGCGCAGCCGCTCCATGACCTGTCGGCCCGACCCTGCTCCCGCGGCCGCTGGGTCCTGACACAAGAAGGCGACCACGCTGTCCGGGCGGCCGTCCCTGCGCTCGCACTCGCCGATCAGGCAGCTCGCCATCTGCTGCGCCACGGACGCCCAGTCCTCCGGGCGGTCGGGGATTCCGACGCGCACCCGGCCACCGAACCTCCCCCGGTGCAGGGCGACCAGGACGAGGCTGTCGTCCGGGCGGAATCCAAGCAGGTACGGGAGCGCCTCGGCGAGTTCACCGGCGGTGCGCAGGGTGATCTTTGCCTCGCCGGTCGGTGCGGCGGGCTGGGTGTGATTCGTCATGCGTCGACCTTGCACCGGATCGCCCCATTCCGTTTTCCCTGTGGATAACCTCGATCAGGGACACGACATGAATTGTCCACAGGTCGGCGGGGCCGTTCGCGCGATGTCAGTCCCATCGGGTTGCATGGGGGCATGAGCAACGAAGACCTGCGGACTGCCGCCGATGCCGTCCTCGCCCGCCTCGTCGGAGATCCGACCGGTACGGCCCGGCTGCGCGAGGACCAGTGGCGCGCGATCGAGGCGCTGGTCGCCGACCACAGACGGGCCCTCGTCGTGCAGCGCACCGGCTGGGGCAAGTCCGCGGTGTACTTCGTGGCGACGGCGCTGCTGCGTGAGCGCGGCAGCGGCCCGACCGTGATCGTCTCGCCGCTCCTGGCCCTGATGCGCAACCAGGTGGAGGCGGCCGAGCGCGCCGGCATCCGAGCGCGCACGATCAACTCGTCGAACACCGAGGAATGGGACGCCGTCCGCACCGAGGTCGCCGCCGGTGAGGTCGATGTGCTCCTGGTGAGCCCGGAGCGGCTCAACAACCCGGACTTCCGGGACAACGTCCTGCCTCAACTCGCCTCGGCTACCGGCCTGTTGGTGGTCGACGAGGCGCACTGCATCTCGGACTGGGGGCACGACTTCCGTCCCGACTACCGGCGTCTGCGCACGATGCTGGCCGATCTGCCGCAGGGCGTCCCCGTCCTGGCCACCACGGCGACGGCCAACGCGCGGGTGACGGCCGACGTCGCCGACCAGCTGGGCACGGGCGGCAGCTCGGACGCGCTCGTGCTGCGCGGGCCCCTCGACCGGGAGAGCCTGAGCCTGAGCGTGCTCCAACTGCCGGATGCCGCACACCGGTTGGCCTGGCTCGCCGATCACCTGGACGAGCTGCCGGGCTCCGGGATCATCTACACCCTCACGGTCGCCGCCGCCGAGGAGGTCACGGCCTACTTGCGCCAGTGCGGGCACACCGTCACCTCGTACACCGGCAAGACGGAGAACGCGGACCGGCAGCAGGCCGAGGAGGACCTGCTCGCGAACCGGGTGAAGGCCCTGGTCGCCACCTCCGCGCTCGGCATGGGTTTCGACAAGCCCGACCTGGGGTTCGTCGTGCACCTGGGCTCACCCTCGTCACCGATCGCCTACTACCAGCAGGTGGGGCGCGCCGGGCGCGGTGTCGAGCACGCCGAGGTCCTGCTGCTGCCCGGCAAGGAGGACGAGGCGATCTGGCGCTACTTCGCCTCGCTCGCCTTCCCACCGGAGGAGCAGGTACGACGTACGTTGGACGTGCTCGCCGCGTCCGAGAGGCCGCTCTCCCTCCCCGCCCTCGAACCCCTTGTGGAGCTGCGCCGCTCACGCCTGGAGACGATGCTCAAGGTCCTCGACGTGGACGGTGCGGTGCACCGCGTCAAGGGCGGCTGGATCTCCACGGGACAACCCTGGGTGTACGACACCGAGCGCTACGCGTGGGTCGCCAAGCAGCGCGAGGCGGAGCAGCAGGCGATGCGCGACTACGCGACGACGACCGGCTGCCGCATGGAGTTCCTGCGCCGCCAGCTGGACGACGAGGCGGCGGCCCCCTGCGGCCGCTGTGACAACTGCGCGGAGCCGAGGTTCGCGACCGCCGTATCGGCTCAGGCGCTCACCTCGGCCAAGGGCGAACTCGGCCGCCCGGGCGTGGACGTGGAGCCCCGCAAGATGTGGCCCACCGGACTCGCGGCCGTGGGCATCGACCTCAAGGGGCGGATCCCCGCGGGCGAGCAGGCGGGCACGGGGCGGGCCCTCGGCAGGCTCTCGGACATCGGCTGGGGCAACAGGCTGCGCCCCATGCTCACCCCTCAGGCTCCGGACGGCCCGGTCCCGGACGATGTGGCGCGGGCGGTCGTGGAGGTCCTCGCCGACTGGGCGAAGGGGCCGGGTGGCTGGGCCTCCGGCGCCCCCGACGCGCAGCCGCGCCCCGTGGGCGTGGTCACCATGTCGTCCCACACCCGGCCGCAGCTCATCGAATCGCTGGGCGCCGGCATCGCGCAGGTCGGGCGCATGCCCCTGCTGGGCCGGATCACGTACGCGCCCGGCAGCGACACCGCGCACATCCCCCGGAGCAACAGCGCGCAGCGGCTGCGGGCCCTCGACGGCACGTTGACGGTGGCGCCCGAGCTCGCCGAGGCACTCGCGCGCGCGGGTGGCCCGGTCCTGCTCGTCGACGACTTCACGGAGACCGGCTGGACACTCGCCATGGCCGCCCGGTTGCTGCGCCGGGCCGGAGCCGAGGGGGTGTTGCCGCTGGTCCTCGCCGTACAAGGCTGAGGCAGGCGTCCAAGGGGTGACCTCTGGGCAGGGATATAGGTGACGCATCGCCAGATACCGGTCCGCAAGCTCAATTGCTCGTTGCCGAGTGCCAGTACGACGGGAAGAATTGGTCTCGCTCCCGCGTGGCTCCCGTGGTCCGGTAGGGCTGTGCTGCGGTGCGCTCCCCCAGTCCGACCCCGCCCCCTTGTGTGGGCGTGTAGCCGAAGGGAGGACCGTGACCTTCGGATTCGCTCCGTCCTCGGCGACATCGCTGTCCGCGTCCTCGATGCGCACCGAGAGGTCCGCCGATTCCGCCAACCGACCCACCAGGCTGCTCGACCCCGCGGAATGGGCGGCAGCCGGGATCCCGCTGCTGCGCAACCCCCGTGAGGTCGTCACCGGCCTGCACACCCGCCATCGCCCCTTGCCGATGACCGCCGTGGTGGCCGTCCTGGACCCGGACGAACGGCTGCGGGCGAGCGCCTCGTTCGCGCGCCGCGACACCGCCACCGACGGCTGGACGTTCCGCAACGCCCTGCTGTCGCAGCTGCGCCGGGTCATCCCGCACGATCTGCGCCGGCGGACCCCGGTGCGTACCGCCGTCCTGCTCTACTGCCGCGACGGGGACGCCCGTTGGACGGAGGAGGACGGAGCCTGGATGTGGGGCCTGCGCGACGCCTGCACGCTGCACGGCCTGCGCTGCGGGGCCTACATCACGATGACCCGTGACGGCTGGCAGGTGCTCGGCGAGGGCCGCGGCGGCCGGCGCCCCAGCGTCGGTTCCGTGGCCGAGGTGCTCGGCGGGGACGAGCAGCCCGCGCCGCGGACCGGCGGTGCCGCGACGGAGATGCTGCGCCGCGCGGCGGCCCGCTGACCTGCCGGACCGTGCGACGGCCTGCCGGGCTCCCCGGTCACCGCTGAGCGGTGCGGGCAGCCGGCAAGCCGTGCGTCAGACCCCTGCGCCGAGGAGCGCGTTGATGCGCTGCGGGTCGCCGCACACGATCAGCAGGGCACCGGCCCGGCCGAGGGCGAGCGGCAGCGCCGTCGCGGCCGTCTCGTCGGCGCCGCCGTTCACGGCGACGACGACCACCGGTCGCGCTGCGGCACGGTTCAGGGCCGAGGCGTCGGCGTAGAAGACGTCGTCCCCCGCGTCATGCTGCGCCCAGTAGGACTCCTCGCCGAACGACAGCTCGTGCGCGGCCCACGGGTGCGCGTCACCCGTGGTGATCACCAGGACCTCGCCGGGCTTGCGGCCCGAGTCGAGCAGCAGGTCGACGGCTTCCTCGGCGGCGTCCAGCGCGCCCTCGGCCGAGGCCGGGATGAGCTGGATCTGCGGCTGGGAGGTCGAAGTCGACGGCGTGGCCGGGGCGTTCGGCCCCGGCGTGGGGGCACCGGCCGTCTCGCGCGGCATGCGCTGCGCGGGAGGCGTGGGCCTTACGGGACCCGGGCGGCCGGGTCGCGACGGCGCCGCGGGACGCGGGCCGGGTACGGGTCGAGGGGTCGGCGCGGTGCGGCTGCTGGCCGGCGTGGCGCGGGGACCCTGGGCGCTCTCGTGAATCTGAGGCTCCTCGGGAATGAGAGGCATGAGGTGATATCTATCAAACGCAGGTGCGGATTGCGCCAGCGGGGGGCACATCTGTGCGGGCGCGGTGGTCAGAAGTCGAAGCCGAGCTGGCCCTCGATCTGCGGAACGCCGACGTCCGCCCAGCTGCGGGCCTTCTTGAGGTGCCGCCACTGGGGCAGCGCATCAAGATACGCCCACGAAAGTCGGTGGTACGGGGTGGGCCCCCGCTCCTCCAGCGCGGCGCGATGCACCGGCGACGGGTATCCGGCGTTGGCCGCAAACCCGAAGTCTGCATGGTCGACACCCAGTTCGGCCATCATTTTGTCGCGGCGGACCTTGGCAATCACCGACGCGGCGGCGACGGCGATGCAGGAACGGTCCCCCTTGATGACCGTACGGACCTGCCAGGGATCGCCCAGGTAGTCGTGCTTCCCGTCGAGGATGATCGCGTCGGGCCGGACCGGCAGCGCCTCGAGCGCGCGCACGGCCGCGAGGCGGAGCGCCGCCGTCATGCCCAGGTCGTCGATCTCCTCGTGGGAGGCATGGCCCAGGGCGTGCGCCGTGACCCAGCCCTCCAGCTCGACCGCGAGTTCCTCGCGGCGCTTGGGGCTGATCAGCTTGGAGTCGGTCAGCCCCTGTGGCGGGCGGCGCAGCCCGGTGACGGCGGCGCAGACGGTGACGGGGCCGGCCCAGGCACCGCGGCCGACCTCATCGACACCGGCGACGATCTTGGCCCCGGTAGTGGCGCGCAGTGAGCGCTCGACGGTGTGGGTGGGTGCTTCGTACGGCATGGCGGCAGACAGCGTACGCCGCCGAGCCCCCTGCGCGACACCCGGCAGGCCTCAAGCCTGGTGCGACCTGAGCAGGGGCACCATCACGCGGTCGATCAGCTCCACCAGATCGGCCTCTTCCCATTCACTTCCGCACATCTTGGAGCGGTACATCATCATCGCCGGGATCACGTCGCACACGTAGGAGTCCGACGCGTCCGCACGCACCTCACCGCGCTCGATTCCACGACGTACGACTTCCCTGATCAGCCGCACGCTCGGCTCGACGACCCCTTCGACGATCACGCTGTGGAAGCGCTCCGCGGTGAACGTGTCGCACTCGTGAACCACCGAGCGCAGCGCGAAGCCGGGCCGCGAGAACATGGCCGCCCTCGCCTGCCGGCACAGCTCCAGAAGATCTTCGCGCAGGCTGCCCAGATCCGGCACCGCGTCGAGCGTCGGCAGCGCCGCCCGCAGCGCGTCGACGACGAGGTCCTCCTTGGAGGGCCAGCGCCGGTACACCGCGGCCTTGCCGGTCTGCGCCCCCGCGGCGACGCCTTCCATGGTCAGGCCGTTCCAGCCGACCGTACTGAGCTGATCCAACGCGGCCTCCAGGATGGCCCGTTCGAGCACGGGACCACGCCTGCGCAGGGAGGCGGCCGACTGGGCGGGAGCGGCCGTCCAGCGCGAAGTAACCATCGTCATCTCTCCGTTGACAGTCCGAGAGCGGTCCGAACGCACGGCAGCGGTTTCAGTGAACGGTTGCGTTCACTGAAGGGGAGTCACTACCGTTGAACATGACAGTGAACGCGATCGTTCACTAACGCTCTTGTGGGGGATCCATAGTGACAACCTCTCAGTTAACGCAAGATCAGAAGCCCGGGGCCGCCCGCCGGGAGGGGCATCCCGGCATCGCACTCACCGTCATCGCCGCCTGCCAACTCATGGTCGTCCTCGATGCCACGATTGTGAACATCGCACTCCCGCACATTCAGGACGCTCTCAAATTCTCGACGACCGACCTGACATGGGTCGTCAGCGCCTACACGCTCACCTTCGGCGGGCTGCTGCTCCTGGGCGGTCGCGCGGGTGACATCCTCGGCCGCCGCCGGGTCTTCATCACCGGCATCCTGCTCTTCACCGTCGCCTCCCTGCTGGGCGGACTCGCCCAGGAACCCTGGCAGTTGCTGGCAGCGCGCGCCCTTCAGGGCGTGGGCGGCGCGATCGCGTCACCCACTTCGCTGGCCCTCATCACCACGACGTTCCCCGAAGGGCCCGAGCGGAACCGGGCGTTCGGAGTCTTCGCCGCGGTGTCCGCGGGCGGCGGCGCCGTCGGACTCCTCGCGGGCGGCATGCTCACGGAGTGGCTCGACTGGCGCTGGGTGCTGTTCGTGAACGTACCCATCGGCATCCTGATCGCCGTGGTCACCCCGCGCTACATCAACGAGTCGGAGCGGCACCCCGGCAGCTTCGACATATCCGGCGCGCTCACCTCGACGCTCGGCATGGCAGCGCTCGTGTACGGCTTCATCCGCGCCTCCGAGGAGGGCTGGCGGGACAGTCTGACGCTGGGGTCCTTCGGGGCGGCCGTCGTCCTGCTGCTCGCGTTCGTGGCGATCGAGAGCCGCGCCAAGGATCCGATCACGCCCCTGCGGATGTTCGCCGACCGCAACCGTTCGGGCACGTACGTGATCATGCTGAGCCTCGCCGCGGCCATGTTCGGCATGTTCTTCTTCATCGTGCTGTTCGTGCAGAACGTGCTGGACTACTCGCCGATCAAGGCTGGTCTCGCCTTCCTCCCGGTGACCGCGGCGATCGCGGTCGGCGCGGGTCTGTCCCAGCGGTTCCTGCCGGTCCTCGGGCCGAAGCCGTTCATGGCGGGCGGTTCCGCGCTCGTGGTGATCGGTCTCGTGTGGCAGACGTTCATCAGCCCCGACAGCTCGTACGTCGGCGGGGTGCTCGGCCCGATGCTGATCTTCGGCTTCGGTATGGGGCTGAACTTCGTGACGGTGACGGTCACCGCGGTCTCCGGCGTCGCGCCGCACGAAGCGGGCGCCGCGTCGGGTCTGCTCAACACCACGCAGCAAGTGGGCGGTTCGCTCGGCCTGTCCATCCTGACCACGGTCTTCGGCACGGCGAGCCGTGACGAAGGCAGGAGCCAGGCGGCCGACTTCATGGCGAACGCCTCACCGGAACAGAAGGCGACATTCGCGAAGACCCATGAGCTGCCCGCTCCTTGGGGCCATGAGGTGCTGGCCCACGGCATCTCGACGGCCTTCATACCGGCGGCCGCGATGGCGGTACTCGCGTTGATCGTCGCCGCCCTGGTGATCAAGGTACGGAAGAGCGACCTGGAGGCGCTCGCCGGTACGGCGAGCGCGGTAGGTCCCGCCGGAGGCTGAGTCAGGCTCCGGACCGTACACGTCTGTAGGCGCCGGGCCGTCCCCACCATGGGGCCGACCCGGCGTACGCGCTCAGACCGACGCGGTGGGCATCCACTGCGCGAGCGGCTCGGTGCGCTCCAGCCATGCGGCCGGCGGCGCCCCGATCTTCTCGGCCGCGACGACACCGCCGACGATCGCGCAGGTCGTATCCATGTCGCCGCCCACCTGGGCGGTGCTCCAGAAGGCCTGCTCGAAGTCGCCGAGCCCGCGCGCGGCCGACCACAGGGCGAACGGCACGGTGTCGTGCGCGGTCGTGCGTCTGCCGCAGCCTAGGACCGCGGCCACGGTGGCCGGGTCGCCGTAGTCGAGCATGTCCTTGGCCCTGCGCAGCCCCGCGCCCACCGCGCTGCGCGGCACGAGCGCGATCACGCCGTCCAGCAGATCGCGCGAGGTCGGCGGACCGGACGGGGAGGCCACGAGCGCCGCGGCGGCGGCCACGGCCATCGCTCCGACCACGGCCTCACGGTGCTGGTGCGTGGGGTAGGCCGAGATCTCGGCCTGGTGCGTGGCCTGCTCGGGGTCGTCGGCGTAGTAGGCGCCGAGCGGGGCGATCCGCATCGCCGCGCCGTTGCCCCACGAGCCCTGCCCCTTGAACAGGGCGGACGCCAGCGCGCGCCAGTCGCCGCCCTCCCGGATCTGCCGCAGCAGCCGGTTCACGGCGGGGCCGTAGCCGCGGTCGAAGTCATGGTGCTCGGCGAAGGAGCGGGCGAGGTCGTCCTGGTCGATGCGGCCGTGCGCGGCCAGTACGGCCACCACGGAGCACGCCATCTCGGTGTCGTCGGTCCACTCCCAGACACCGTCCGGCAGGGCACGGCTCTTGAGCAGCGGATAGTTCTCAGGAACGAAGAACTGTGAGCCCAGCGCGTCGCCCACACTCAGTCCGCGCAGGCTGGACAGCGCGCGGTCCAGGCGCCTGTCGGGAGAGGAGTCAACGGTCATCGCTCTGCCAGCCTATCCGGTGACTCCGTACGATTCCGGTTCGCACCAGCGGTCGAATTCTCTGTCCATCGTGTACTTGCCGTTCTCCCCGAGAACGAGCGTGCGCGTCTCCGCGTTCCCCGGATTCGAGAGCGACTCGAAATCCGCGACGGTCCAGTGGAACCAGCGCATGCAGAAGAGCCGCATGGTCAGGCCGTGGGTCACGAGCAGGACGTTCGGCGGGTGGTCCGGATCCTCGAAGCTGCGGTACAGGCTCTCCAGGAACGCCCCCACCCGGTCGTACACGTCCGCCCCCGACTCGCCCTGGGCGAAGCGGTAGAAGAAGTGCCCGTACGCGTCCCGGTACGCCTTCTGCAGGCGTACGTCGTCACGGTCCTGCCAGTTCCCCCAGTCCTGCTCGCGCAGCCTCGGCTCCTCCCGCACCCGTACGAGATCCGGGTCGAGCCGGAAGGCGCGGAACGTCTCATGGGTGCGGCGGTAGGGCGAGACGTAGACACTCACCCGCTCGCGACCGAACAGATCCCGCAGTTCCTTGCCGGTCTCCTCGGCCTGGCGCCAGCCCTTCTCGGTGAGCGCCAGAGCATGGTCGGGCTCGCGCTCGTACACGGTGTCGTCCGCATTCCCCTCGGACTCGCCGTGCCGGACCAGAACGATGCGCCGCGGTCGTGCCATGCACAGACCCTAGATCGGTTCGGCCCGGTTCGAGCACTCGTACGTCCCCATCCGGCGTATCTTCACACGGCTCACGCGCGCGTGTGCCCCGTTTGTCCACGTCCGGCTACACCGTCCAGGTCGGCTCCAGCTGCACGATGTCACCGGAGATCGCGGCCACGTCGACATCGGTCTGGGCACGCAGCGAGAGCCGCTCCACCCGGTCCACCTGGTACTTGCCGTGCTCGGCGGCCGATCTCCACATGGACAGGACCAGGAACTCGTCGCCCGGCGCCTCACCGAAGAGGCCGCGGATCATGCCGGGCGAGCCTGCCATCGCCGGGTTCCAGACCTTCTGCTGCATCAAGGTGAAGTGCTCGGCCCGCTCGGCGTTCACCTCGCAGTGGGCGACCCGTACGACGTCCGCGTCCGTGAAGATCGGCTCGAAGCCGGTCTTCACATCGAAGAGGTGGTCGAACAGCTTCACCTGGATGTCCTTGTACGTCCCCGACTGCGACGCCGCGAGCCGGTCGTGGGAGCGCGCCATGAAGGAGTCGTAGAAGGCACGGCTCTCCCAGAAGGCGAAGACGTGCGCCACGTCGGGACGCTGCCTGCTCCAGCCCCCGCCCTGCCCCCGGAACCCCGGCTCTCCAAGGAGCCCCGCCCATTTCCGCTGTCCCCGCTCGAACCCCCGACGGTCCACCACAGTGCAGCGAATCCACTTGACCAGCACCGCGCCATCGTACGGCGCGGTGCGTGACATGGGGTCACTCTCCGGCGTAGTGCACGCGCTCCAGCTCGGCGAGTTCCTCGTCACTCAGGCCGATCCCGAACTCACGGTCGAGCACCTCCTTCAACTCGCCCGCCTGAACGGTCCGTTCGGTCCGATCCCCGTTGGCGTACTCGACGACCAGATCGCTCCCGGTGAGCAGGCGCCGGGCATCCTTGGCGGCGTACTGCACCACAGGGCGCCGGATGAACGTCGACCTTGTATGCGTGGAGGTGTAGTGATTGAGCACTATGTAGTCGACGGGATGGCGCTCCTCCAGAGTGAAGGCATAGAGGTCGCGCCAGCCCTCGGGCCGCAGGCTGCGCAGCACCCACAGGTCGTCACCCTCCTTGGCCAGCCCGAACTCCCATACCCCTTGGCGCACTTGAGCGCCGTCGCGGAGCGGGATCGGCCCCCTCAGACCTGCTGCCCCGAAGCCGACGTCGCACAGCCACTCCTCGCCCTCGCCCGTCGAGACCCGGGTCAGCATGTGCGTCACGGGACGCACAGAAGAGGTGCCCAGGCGGACGCGGGCGCCAAGTCCTGTGACGGAGAAGCCGATTCGCTCCAGAAGGGCGGCGAACAGCAGGTTGTGTTCGTAGCAGTACCCGCCGCGGCGCCGGCGGACCAACTTGTCCTGCAGGGCGGGCAGATCGAGCAACACGGGCCTGCCGAGCATCATCTCCAGGTTCTCGAACGGAATCGCGGCCACATGTGCGCGGTGCAGCGCGTGCAGCGTCTCCGTGTCGGGCTTCAGGTCCCCCGTGAAGCCGGTTCGCGCCAGGTAGGCGTCGACGTCGAGTTCTTCCCCGTTCCAGGTCATGCCCCCATGATCCCTCGCTTCTCCCCCGCGGCACCCCGATGTCAGTGCGACGACGTAGCGTGTGCACTGCACGCGGTATCCGGAATCAACGACGCACCGAGAAGGGGGAGTTCGGTGAGCAGCCTTCGCAAGGGGATCGACAAGGTCGAGGTCGGGCTGAAGTGGGATCCGAGCCCGCTCGGCTCGCCCCCCGACGACCTGGACCTCGTCGCCGCGACGTACACGAGCGACGATCCGTACGGCAGACCCGATTACCTCGTCCACTTCGACAGGCGCTCCCCCGACGGGACGATCACGCTGAACCGTGACAGCAGGACCGGGCAGGGTTTCGGCTTCGACGAGGTCATGACGATCGAGCTCGAGCGACTCGCGGCGCGGTACGCGCGCGTGGTCGTGGGTGTGGCCGTCCAGCAGAACGAGGAAGGGGCCGGCCGGACGAAGACGTTCTGGGACGTCGCGAACACGGCGGTGCGCATACGCGAGGGCTACACCGACTTGTCGCAGCACGACCTCTCGGCGGTGGCCGCCCACTCGGCCGCCACCGTCGCCGAGTTCACCCGCGACGCCGACGGCGAGTGGTCGTTCCGCGAGCTCATACGTGGCTTCGACGGCGACCTGACCGCCTTCGCCGCCGCGATGGGCGCCTTGTAGCAGAGAGACGCGTACGAACGCCGAAGGGCGGCGGGACCGTGGTGGTCCCGCCGCCCCTCAGCTCAGGCGTTCAGCGATCAGCTGCAACCGCTGGTCGAGCCGCAGCCCTCGCAGATGTAGCAGGAGCCGGCGCGCTGCATCTTCGTACCGCAGGAGAAGCAGAGCGGGGCGTCGGCCTGGATGCCCAGCTGCATCTCCACGAGCTCGGCGCTGGTGTGGGCCTGCTTCGGGGCGGGCACCACCGCGGCGGCCTCGGCCTTCGGCGTCTCGACGGCCTTCAGCTCCTGCGCGCGGGGCGCGGACTGGGCCAGGCCCTCGACGTCGACCTCGTCCTCGGCGGGCTCGTAGGAGCCCGTCTCCAGGTGACGCTGACGCTCCTCGGCGGAGTGGATGCCGAGCGCGGAGCGCGTCTCGAAGGGCAGGAAGTCGAGCGCCAGGCGACGGAAGATGTAGTCGACGATCGACTGCGCCATCCGCACGTCCGGGTCGTCCGTCATGCCGGCCGGCTCGAAGCGCATGTTGGTGAACTTCGAGACGTAGGTCTCCAGCGGCACGCCGTACTGGAGGCCGACCGAGACGGCGATGGAGAAGGCGTCCATCATGCCGGCGAGGGTGGAGCCCTGCTTGGACATCTTCAGGAAGACCTCGCCGAGACCGTCGTCCGGGTAGGAGTTGGCGGTCATGTAGCCCTCGGCGCCACCCACGGTGAAGGAGGTGGTGATGCCGGGACGGCCCTTGGGCAGGCGCTTGCGGACCGGGCGGTACTCGACGACCTTCTCGACGGCCTTGCGGATCTCGGCCTCGGCCTTCTCCGTGACCTCGGTCTTCTCCTTCTCCTTGGTCTTGGCGGAGAGGGGCTGGCCGACCTTGCAGTTGTCGCGGTAGATCGCGAGCGCCTTGACGCCCATCTTCCACGCCTCGAAGTAGACCTCCTCGACGTCCTCGACGGTCGCCGTCTCCGGCAGGTTGACCGTCTTGGAGAGGGCGCCCGAGATCCACGGCTGGATGGCCGCCATCATGCGGACGTGGCCCATCGCGGAGATGGAGCGCTCACCCATGGCGCAGTCGAAGACCTCGTAGTGCTCGGTCTTCAGGCCCGGGGCGTCGATCACATTGCCGTGTTCGGCGATGTGGGCGACGATCGCCTCGATCTGCTCCTCCTGGTAGCCCAGGCGGCGCAGGGCCTGCGGGACGGTGCCGTTGACGATCTGCATCGAGCCGCCGCCGACCAGCTTCTTGAACTTGACCAGGGCGAGGTCGGGCTCGA
This sequence comes from Streptomyces sp. NPDC052225, assembly GCF_040679615.1. NCBI lineage: Bacteria > Bacillati > Actinomycetota > Actinomycetes > Kitasatosporales > Streptomycetaceae > Streptomyces > Streptomyces sp. NPDC052225. Next base: position 192,582 of record NZ_JBFAVD010000008.1, read on the forward strand.
GGCCGGTGGTGTCGCAGGACATCGCGAGACCGATGGTGCCGGTCGGGGCGATGACCGACGCCTGGGCGTTACGGAAACCGTTCTTCTCACCGAGGCGGACGACGTCCTGCCAGGCCTCCGTGGCGGCGGCCCAGATCGGGGTGTCCAGGTCGTCCATGCGCACGGCCGCGGTGTTGGCGTCGGCGTGCTGCTTCATGACGCGCTGGTGCGGCGTGGCGTTCTTGGCGTAGCCGTCGTACGGGCCGACGACGGCGGCCAGTTCGGCGGAGCGCTTGTACGACGTACCCGTCATCAGCGACGTGATGGCGCCGGCGAGGGCGCGGCCGCCGTCCGAGTCGTAGGCGTGGCCGGTCGCCATGAGCAGGGCGCCCAGGTTCGCGTAGCCGATGCCGAGCTGACGGAAGGCGCGGGTGTTCTCACCGATCTTCTCGGTGGGGAAGTCCGCGAAGCAGATGGAGATGTCCATCGCGGTGATGACCAGCTCGACGACCTTGGAGAAGCGCTCGACGTCGAAGGACTGGTTGCCCAGGCCGTCGTCCTTGAGGAACTTCATCAGGTTCAGCGAGGCGAGGTTGCAGGACGTGTTGTCCAGGTGCATGTACTCGCTGCACGGGTTCGAGCCGTTGATCCGGCCGGACTCCGGGCACGTGTGCCAGTGGTTGATGGTGTCGTCGTACTGGATGCCGGGGTCGGCACAGGCCCAGGCGGCCTCGGCCATCTTGCGGAAGAGCGACTTGGCGTCGACCTCCTCGATGACCTCGCCCGTCATACGGGAGGTGAGGCCGAACTTGCCGCCCTCCTCGACCGCCTTCATGAACGTGTCGTTCACGCGGACCGAGTTGTTGGCGTTCTGGTACTGGACGGACGTGATGTCGTCGCCGCCCAGGTCCATGTCGAAGCCCGCGTCACGCAGGGCGCGGATCTTCTCCTCTTCCTTCACCTTGGTCTCGATGAAGTCCTCGATGTCGGGGTGGTCGACGTCGAGGATGACCATCTTGGCCGCGCGGCGCGTGGCGCCACCCGACTTGATCGTTCCTGCGGAGGCGTCGGCACCGCGCATGAAGGAAACCGGACCCGAGGCGTTGCCGCCGGAGGAGAGGAGTTCCTTGGAGGAGCGGATACGGGAGAGGTTCAGGCCGGCGCCGGAGCCGCCCTTGAAGATCATGCCCTCTTCCTTGTACCAGTCGAGGATCGACTCCATGGAGTCGTCGACGGCAAGGATGAAGCAGGCGGAGACCTGCTGCGGCTGCGGCGTGCCCACGTTGAACCACACGGGCGAGTTGAAGCTGAAGATCTGGTGCAGGAGGGCGTACGCCAACTCGTGCTCGAAGATCTCGGCGTCGGCGGGCGAGGCGAAGTACTTGTAGTCCTCGCCGGCCTTCCGATACGTCTTCACAATGCGGTCGATGAGCTGCTTGAGGCTCACTTCACGCTGCGGCGTGCCGACTGCACCGCGGAAGTACTTGCTGGTGACGATGTTGACCGCGTTCACCGACCAGAACTCGGGGAACTCGACGCCACGCTGCTCGAAATTGACCGAGCCGTCGCGCCAATTGGTCATGACGACGTCACGACGCGCCCATTCCACCTCGTCGTACGGGTGCACGCCGGGGGTGGTGTGGATGCGCTCGATGCGCAGACCCTTGGTGGCCTTGGAACCCTTGGTGCGGGAACCTCGTGCCGGGCCGCTCGCCGTCTCTGTCATGCCGCCTCCCATATACCGGGCTAAAACGCCCAAAAGTGCCCGGATCTTCCCGTGCACGGTGTGTGTCTTGTGTCGCGGACGCCGCTCTCGCCGCCCGCAACAGGTCTGTGGTTCGTCGCCGCCCGGCCCCTGGCCGGTCAGTCGGCGGCGTGGGCGGGCACGGGGACTTCGACAGTCCCTCCGGGCCCGCAGTCACTCTCTACGCGTTCTCCGCCCGCGTCGGCCGCCTGCGCGCCGCGCGTGTGTTCCCTCAGTTCCGCGATCGCCGACTCGAAGTCCTCCAGCGAGTCGAACGCCCGGTAGACGGACGCGAACCGCAGGTAGGCCACGAGGTCCAGCTCCTGAAGCGGGCCGAGTATGGCCAGGCCCACGTCATGGGTGGTCAGTTCGGCGCTTCCGGTGGCGCGCACCGCCTCCTCGACCCGCTGGCCGAGCTGGGCGAGGGCGTCCTCGGTGACCGGCCGCCCCTGACATGCCTTGCGCACGCCGTTGATGACCTTGGTGCGACTGAAAGGTTCGGTCACCCCGCTCCGCTTGACCACCATCAGTGAGCACGTCTCCACCGTCGTGAAACGACGGGAGCAGTCCGGGCACTGACGGCGCCGGCGGATCGACGTGCCGTCGTCGGTGGTGCGGCTGTCGACGACACGGCTGTCGGGATGCCTGCAGAAGGGGCAGTGCATGAACTCCCAACCCTCCTTCACGGCACGACTCGATAGCCCCGAGAGGCTGGTCATGCCCCTCGCGACAGCCCCAAGCATAGGCGATGACCACCGGCCTGAAGGACCGGGGACCACAACTTCTGGGCTGCTGATGCAATCCAACCACTACATCTGGGGTTCGGCTGCTTTTTCGGCCCTAGAGCGTGTCGCGGCCCGGGAGTTCACGAGGCGCACCCGCACAACCCCACAGGCCACAGGCCTTCACCGGCACGACGCACGGGAGGAGGGGGTGGTGCCTGATCGACGAGGCCACGAATGGCAGACTGGGACGGCCCACGGAGCGGGTCTCGGTCCCGGCGGTGAAGCGTACCGGATTGAACCGAATTGCCTGGAAGCCCGATCGGCAGCCATACACCTAGGCGCATGATCACGACAAGTAATCTGCGTTTTTTCACTCGAACGTGTGTTTGGCGCAACCTTTCGAAAGGAACTACCGTTGGCTAGCTAGGGAGACATTCTCGAGAGGGGCCGACCGACGTGACCACGACCGCAGACAGTGCCACCATCACTGCCCAGGGCCGCGCCCAGGGCCGACTCGAGCCGGTGCATGCCATGAATGACGCAGCCATGAGCCAGGAGGGGCCCAAGCCCGGGCGCTCCTTGCCCGGCCGACCTCCAGGGATCCGCGCGGACAGCTCGGGCCTCACCGACCGCCAGCGTCGAGTGATCGAGGTCATTCGCGACTCGGTCCAGCGCCGGGGGTACCCGCCGTCGATGCGGGAGATCGGTCAGGCGGTCGGCCTGTCCAGCACGTCGTCGGTCGCCCACCAGCTGATGGCCCTGGAGCGCAAGGGCTTCCTGCGCCGGGACCCGCACCGTCCCCGCGCGTACGAGGTCCGGGGCTCGGACCAGCCCAGCGCGCAGCCCACGGACACCGCGGGCAAGCCGGCCGCCTCGTACGTGCCGCTGGTCGGCCGGATCGCCGCCGGTGGGCCGATCCTCGCCGAGGAGTCGGTCGAGGATGTCTTCCCGCTCCCCCGGCAGCTGGTCGGCGACGGTGAGCTGTTCGTCCTCAAGGTCGTCGGTGACTCCATGATCGAGGCCGCGATCTGCGACGGGGACTGGGTCACGGTCCGCCGTCAGCCGGTCGCCGAGAACGGTGACATCGTGGCCGCGATGCTGGACGGCGAGGCCACCGTGAAGCGCTTCAAGCGTGAGGACGGCCATGTGTGGCTACTGCCGCACAACTCCGCGTACCAGCCGATCCCCGGTGACGAGGCGACCATCCTGGGCAAGGTGGTGGCCGTCCTGCGGCGCGTCTGACGCTCCTCCCTGACCGGGCCCCGGAACCAACTGCGCCGGTTCCGGGGCCCTGCGCTGTCCGCGACCGCGGCCCTGCGCGGAAAGCGCAGGGCCGCGGTCGCGCGCGGACTACTTGCCGTCGGCCTTCGCCGCCGCGTCGATCGCCGAGAGCGAGCGGCGCACCTGATTGCGGTCCGTGGTGTACCAGAAGTCCGGCATCGAAGCCCGCAGATAGCTTCCGTAGCGGGCCGTGGCCAGTCGGGGGTCGAGCACCGCGACGACGCCGCGGTCCCCCGTCGCCCGTACGAGACGGCCGGCGCCCTGCGCCATCAGCAGCGCGGAATGGGTCGCCGCCACGGCCATGAAGCCGTTGCCTCCCGCGTCCTCGACCGCCTTCTGGCGAGCGCTCATCAGCGGGTCGTCGGGGCGCGGGAACGGGATCTTGTCCATGACCACCAGCTGGCAGCTGGGACCGGGGACGTCCACTCCCTGCCACAGCGAGAGCGTTCCGAACAGGCAGGTCTGCGGGTCCGCCGCGAAGTTCTTGATCAGCTCGCCGAGGGTGTCCTCGCCCTGCAACAGGATCGGGAACTCCGGGATCCTGGTGCGCAGTTCCTCCGCCGCGGCCTGCGCCGCGCGCATCGACGAGAACAGGCCGAGGGTCCTGCCGCCCGCCGCCTGCATCAGCTCGGCCAGTTCGTCCGTCATGTCGCTGCGGGTGCCCTCGCGCGCGGGGCGGGCCAGGTGCTTGGCGACGTACAGGATGCCCTGCTTCGGGTAGTCGAACGGCGAGCCGACGTCGACGCCCTTCCACACCGGGAGGTCGTCGCCCGTGGTGCCCTCGGGGGCGAGGCCCAGGGACGCGCCCACCCCGTTGAAGTCGCCGCCGAGCTTCAGGGTCGCCGAGGTCAGGACCACGGAGCGGTCGGAGAAGAGCTTCTCTCTCAGGAGGCCCGATACGGACATGGGGGCCACGCGGAGGGATGCGCCGAAGCGGTCGTGGCGCTCGTACCAGACGACGTCCCACTCCGATCCGTTCGTGATCCGCTCCGAGACGTCATGGATCGTCTCCACAGAGGCGAGGGCCTGCTTGCGGACGGCGTCCTCGTCCTGGACGGATTTGTCGCGCGTGGAGCCGAGGGCCGTGATCACCGTCCGGGAGGCGTCGCGGAGCGCCATCAGTGCGTAGCCGAGGTCTTCGGGGATCTCTTCGAGGCGGCCGGGCAGGGCCAGCTCCATGAGCCGCTCGAAGCCCTCGGCGGCGGTCTGGAGCTGGTCGGCGGCCTTCTCGTTCACCAGCTTCGCGGCGCGGCGCACCGCGCGGTTGACCTGGCCGGGGGTCAGCTCGCCGGTCGCCACCCCGGTCACGCGCGAGACCAGCTCGTGGGCCTCGTCCACGATCAGGACCTCATGCTGCGGCAGGACCGGCGCGCCCTCGATGGCGTCGATCGCCAGGAGCGCGTGATTGGTCACGATGACGTCGGAGAGCTTGGCTCGCTCGCGGGACATCTCCGCGAAGCACTCCTGGCCGTACGCGCACTCCGAGGCGCCGAGGCACTCGCGCGAGGAGACCGACACCTGAGCCCAGGCACGGTCGGAGACGCCCGGCGTGAGATCGTCCCGGTCGCCCGTCTCGGTCTCGTCCGCCCAGTCCCGCATGCGCAGCAGGTCCTGGCCCAGCTTGCTCGTCGGCGCGGCCGCCTCGAACTGGTCGAAGAGGCCCTCCTCCTCTTCCTGCGGCACGCCTTCGTGGAGGCGGTGCAGACACAGGTAGTTCGACCGGCCCTTGAGCATGGCGAAGCTGGGGCGGCGGCGCAGCAGCGGGTGGAGCGCCTCGACGGTGCGCGGCAGGTCCCGCTCGACGAGCTGGCGCTGCAGCGCCAGGGTCGCCGTGGCCACCACGACGCGCTCCCCGTGCGCCAGGGCCGGCACCAGGTAGCCCAAGGACTTTCCGGTGCCGGTACCCGCCTGGACGAGCAGATGGGAACCGTCGTCGATCGCCTCGGCGACGGTCTCGGCCATGGTCACCTGGCCAGGGCGCTCCGTGCCGCCGACCGAGGTGACGGCGGCGTGCAGGAGATCGGGGAGTGAGGGCTTCGTCATAGGTCGACCACCCTAAACGGCACCACTGACATTCCGGCGATCACGGTTGGTGCAGGGGGTTGGGGACCGTGCCCCGCACCGCGGCGTGCGGGCGGTGGGAGCGGTCGCGGTAGCCGTCGAGGTGGAGGCGGTTGCGGTTGAGGCAGAGCCGCTCGATGCGCGGGGTGAGCAGGTCGAACATCTCGTAGCGGTCCTTCAGCTCCGGGAACCGGGCGTGGTGACGCAGGATCTCGGCGCGCACCAGCGACCAGAACTCCTGCTCGGGGACGCCCAGCTGTGCCTCGTACAGCGGTGCCAGGTAGCGGAATACGCCGACGAAGAGACCGGAGTGGATGAACTGGGTGAGGAAGGAGGGGCGCTCCGTGAGGAGGACGTCTCGTACGTCCTCGGGCATGGAGTCGTGTTCGGGGAGTGGTTCGGCGCTGATGTTGACGTCGTCCACGAAGTCCTTCACCGCGAGGCGTACGGGGACGTCGTGGTCGTCGAAGACGACGATGGCGTTCTCGCCGTGCGGGGAGAACACGGTGCCGTAGCGGTAGAGGAAGCGCAGCAGGGGCGGCAGCAGCGCGGCGAAGAGGCGGCGCAGCCAGGTCTTCGGGTCGAGGCCGGAGCGGGCGACGAGTTCCGCGGTGAACGCGCGTCCTTCAGGGTCGGTGTGCAGCAAGGAGGCGAGGGTGCGGGCGCGCTCCCCGGGGGCGAGGTACCGCGAGACGGGTTCGCGCCAGATGGCGCCGAGCAGTTCCTTGTACTGGTACGGCACTTCGTCGAGGCCGTCGTACAAGGGGTGCTGGACCGTCACGGAGGCGACTTCGCCCAGCAGGATGACGCCGCATTCGTCCCGCAAGAAGGCGTCGGCGTCCCGAAGTCCGTGCATCCATGTCGTGACGGCGGGAGCCGCAAGAGTGCGCTCCGTCGGAAGTCCGCGCCATACAAGGGTGTTGAGAACGGACAGCGGCAGTTTGACGGTGTGACGCTCGGGGCGGGTGCTGTTGAGGAACGTACGGATCGACTGCTGAGGCAGGCGCAGGTCGCCGTCGGTGGGGAGCGGGACGATCGCGTTCGCGGCGACAGAAGGCGCGAAGAGCGGCAGCACGACGTCGTCCCACTGCCAGGGGTGCACGGGGAGATAGAGGTACCCGGCCGGGTCCAGGCCGCGGGCACGGAGCGTGTCGGCGAACAACTGCCGGACCGGCGGGTCGAGTTCGCGCGTGTAGAGCGCGTCCGCGGACTCCAGGCCGGCCGCGCCCCGGTACGTGGCGAGGTTCGTGTGCACCGCGATCCACGGGAGGCCGGTGTGGCGGCGGGCCTCGGGAGCCCAGCGGGCGGCGTCGGAGGCGGAGAACCCGAGGCGGCCCTTGTTGAGGACGAGCCAGGGGTGGCCGGTCTGGTGCCCCTCCAGTTCCGCGTAGCCGAGGTCGGCGAGCCGGGCGGCGCTCAGCGCGGTGTGGTCGAGCCGGGCGTCGGCGGCGAGGGTGACGGTGAGTTCGCGGATGAGGTGGCCGAGGGTGATCCCGTCCAGGCCCAGGACGTGTTGGGCGGCGAGGAGAAAGGCCAGCGGGTCGGCGAAGGGCTCGTCGCTGTCGCCCTTGTCCGGCGCTGCGGACCAGCGCAGGCTTTCGGGGTCGACCTGCCAACTGCCGTAGGCCCCGCGGCGGGCACGGAACCCGAGCACGCCGCCTGCCGAGTCCGGGCCGGGCGGGACGGTCAGGGTGTGCGGGTGATGGCCGGGGCCGGATGCGGCCGCAGGGTCTTCGGGCTGCGGCCGCAACAGGTCCTCGTAGGCGAATTCGGCGATCAGTTTGGCGAGGAGGCGTGCGCCCGCCCTGTCCCAGTTCTCGGGCGTGAGCTCGGGCGGGTCGTACAGCGCGGGCTGCTCCGCTGAACTCGGGGCGATGGGCGGATTCGGCACGGGGACTCCTCGCGAGGGAACCGGATCGGGTCGAGCTTCGTTACTGTGAGTGACCGGCTCAGAGCACGGCGCGCAGGGCTCGGTCACGCATCATGAGCGCCGCCCGTTTGTCGGGGAGGTCGACCTCGGCAGAGAGGCGGAAACCGGCGCTCAGGAAGGCTGAGACGGAAGGGGTGTTGCGAAGGTCGGGTTCTGCCACGACGCGCGCGCATTGCGGGCGACGGTCGAGTACGAGGTCGGCGACGGCTTTGAGAAGGGTGGTCCCGAGCCCTCGGCCGCGGTTGGCGACACCACCGATGAGGAGGTGGATTCCGGTGTCGTGCGGGCGGGCGGGGTAGTGCCGGGCCAGTGGATCGAGGTCGGCGCGGTAGATCTCCCAGTAGCTCATCGGCGTGCCGTCGAGGACGCCGAGGCAGGGGACGCTGCGCCCGTCGCCGTCGAGTTGGGGTTTCAGGTGGTCCGCGGTCACGGAGTCCGGGCCCGCGAGCTCCCAGAACGCGGCCACGGCCGGGTCGTTCATCCACCGGCTGATGAGCGGGAGGTCGCGTTCGACGCGGGCCGGGATGAGCTGGAACACGCCTGAGGGGGTGGTGACGGGGCCCCACTCCCCCACGTTGTCGAGCAGATCGTGCTCGGTCAGCGATGTGGGGTGGTGCGGCGCGGCGGACCCGGTGCCGGTGTCGGTGCCGGCTGTGGCGGCAGCGTTCTGTTCGGCGATGAGCGCGAGCAGTTCGTCGGGCAGCCGGAGGTCCAGGGTGTCCTGGCCGTCGGTGTTCTCCGTGTTCTCCGCGTGCGTGGCGGAGGGACCGGGGTCGGCGACGGGCGGGATGCCTGCGGCGGTGCTCGCGTCGATGGGGGGCACGGCGACGCTCCTCTCAGGAAGTGGAGTGGTGCGGGGTGGGTCCTCGGGTTCGCGCGTTCTCGGGGCTTACGAATGAAGGGGGTTGGCGATGGTCACGTAGACGGACTGCGTGTCGACAGGGCCGACGAGCTCGTCGAGGCCGTGCATGCGGGTGAGCAGGTTCGCCTTGCAGCGCAGGGTCGGCGTGTCCAGGAGCCGGCTCGGCAGCGGGCTGCGCAGACGCGCCGGTCCGGTGGCCGCGTCGCCGAGGAACCGGCGGAACGCCGCGAGCAACAGGCGCTCGTCGGCGAGCCGTTGGGAGCCGAAGGCGCCGATGAGGCCGAGGACGTTGTTGATGGCGAGGTAGTAGGCGAACCGCTCGTCGGTGACCTCGTCCGAGACGAAGGTGTCGCTGTGCGTGCCGATGCCGGGCAGCCGCTGGTCGAGTTCGGCGCGGCGGGACTCGCGGAAGTAGTAGCCCTGGTTGTCGCGGTAGCGGCCGCCGATGGGCCAGCCGTCCGCGTCGAGGAGCAGCAGGGTGTTCTGCTGGTGGGCTTCCAGCGCGATGCCCGCCTCGCTGTCGAGCCAGAGCACGGGGCGCACGACGTGTTCCAGGTAGCGCAGGAACCACTCGGCGGCGACGGCGGAGCGGGGGCGTCCGGTGCGGACCGCGAGGCGGGTGACGGTGTCGGCGAGACGGGAGGTCATGAGCGCGTGACCGGTGCGGTCCGTGCGGTCCTGGCGGGCCGGGTCGTCGGCCGGGCGCGGGGAGACGAGGCCGGCGATGCAGGAGGCGTCGTCGCCCGGGCGGAAGGGGTTGTTGCGGATCATCACGTCGAGGCCGGGGACGGGCTCGCCGGACAGGTCGTCGACGGCGAGCCAGGCCGGGTCGCGGACGATGTCGAACCCGGGGTGCGCGGCCCGCCACTGGTCGAAGAGACCGCTGCGCAGCAGGCGGTGGACCTCGACGCCGCGGTGGAGTTCCTTGCGGAGGTTCTCGCGGCGGGAGTTGGTGATCCGCAGGCCGAGGGAGAGCTTCAGCATGGCGGGCGCGTCGGGACGGTACAGGGTGCGGACGGAGGAGGTGGGGAACCAGGGGTCGCCGTGCGGGCCCAGGTCGCGCAGCAGTCCGGCCTCCAGCAGCGCGGCGGTGGCGGGGCGGTGCTGGAGTTCGCGGATCTGCCACGGGTGCAGGGGCAGCGCGGCCTCGTACCCGTCGGGCAACGTCAGCTTGGGGCCGGCGAGTTGGGAGGTGAGAAGGGGCGCGGGGACGGTGCGGCCGCGCTCGGTCCAGGCCGAGTCGTGGGCGAGCACCTCGGGGGCCACGGCGATCCAGTGGAGCGGGAAGGAGCCGCGCAGTTCGGGTGAGTACAGGCGGGCCTCGGCCTCGGAGAGACCCTCGCGGCTCTTCGGCGTCGGGTGCAGGGGGTGGCCGAGGATCAGCGACTGTTCCGCGGCGAGGAAGAGGTCGGCGCCGTCGGCCGGCTCCTCGCGGCGGTCGGCGATGAAGGCGGCGGTGCGACGGGCCGAGTCGGCGACCCGGCCCACCAGGTCGCCGCCGTCGCCCGCGGGGAAGGCGGGGTGCGCCGTGTCGGGGGCGCGCCGCGCCGTGCCGTCGACCGCATCCGTGTCGGTGCCGACACCGATGTCGGTACTGGTGCCGATGTCGGTACCGGTGCCGGTGTCCGTGTCGGCGGGTCCCGACTCGCGGCTCAGCAGGGCCGCGAGGGTCACGGCGTCCACGGAGGGGGCGCCGTGCGGGGCGCCTTCGAGTCGGGGCAGGCCGAACCTGTGCCAGCCGGTGGGTGACCAGTAGCGAACGGGGACGAGGAGAGCGGTGCCACTCGCGGGCAGGGGGACGCGCAGGGCGCCGGGAGAGGTAGGGGGGATGGCGTTCTCACGTACCCAGCAGCGCAGCAGGTTCTCGACTGCCGCGCTCTGGGCGGCAGTTGTGGGGTCCTGGTGGTCGAGGAGGTCCGGCTGGTCCCCGTGGTCCGCGGTGGGCGTGTGCAGACGCTCGGCCTCTTGGCCGCCGCCCTTCTGCCGCGGGACCGTATCGCGTTCCGATGCGCGCGGGGGCTGCGTGTCGCAGGCGCCTCCGGCGGAGGGACGGGGACGGCCGTCGGATGCGGGAGTGGCGTTCAAGAGTGCTTCCTTGCGTGGGGTGGGGGGCTCCGGGTGGCGGTGGGCCGTGGGGCTGCTGGTCCGGTCGTCCGCTGCTGTCGCCGCTGGTGGCGTGCGACCGGGGCTGGGCCGTGTCCGTACGCTTTCCGCGTCCGCGCGGAGCGGGGCACGGCGGTGCGGAACCGGTCTACCGCCGGTCGCGGGAGACGGCCTCGAGGGCGTCGGCGAATCGGTCGACGACGGCCGCGGCCTGTTCGTCGGTGATCGTGAGGGGCGGCAGAAGGCGGACGACACTGGAGTGGCGGCCGCCGAGTTCGACGATGAGTCCGCGATCGAGGCACGCGTCGCGGACGGCCGCGGCGAGGTCCGGCGCGGCGGGCAGCGGTGCGTCGGCGGGATCGCCGAGCAGGGGGTCACCGGCGAGGGTGTCGCCTGCGCCGGGTTCTCGCGCGAGGTCGGAGACGCCGGCGGCGGGGGCGGCCGCCGGGTCGACCAGTTCGATGCCGATCATCAGGCCCCGTCCCCGCACGTCGCCGATGCAGGGGAACTCCTCGGCCAGGTCCTGGAGTTGGCCGAGCATCCGGGAGCCGAGGTCACCGGCGCGCTCGGCGAGCCCGTTCTCGCGGACGTATGTGAGGGTGGCGGCGCCCGCGGCCATCGCCAGTTGGTTGCCGCGGAAGGTGCCCGCGTGCGCTCCCGGCGGCCAGACGTCCAGGTCGTCGCGGTAGACGATGACGGCGAGCGGGAGGCTGCCGCCGATCGCCTTCGACATGACCATCACGTCGGGGACGATGCCGCTGTGCTCCACGGCCCAGAAGGCGCCGGTCCGGCCGACGCCGGTCTGCACCTCGTCGGCGATCAGCGGGATCGACCGCTCCTCGGTGAGGGAGCGCATCCTGCGCAGCCAGGCGTCCGGGGCGGGGATCACGCCGCCCTCGCCCTGCACCGGCTCCAGGATCATCCCGGCGGGCCGGGGCACCCCGGACTTGGTGTCGTCGAGCAGGGACCGGGTCCAGCGCGCGCCGAGTTCGGCGCCGCGCGGGCCGCCGATGCCGAAGGGGCAGCGATAGTCCTGCGGATAGGGCAGGCGCGTGACCCGCACGTCCGGTGCGCCGCCGGACGCTTCGAGCGCCCCCGCGGTCATGCCGTGGTACGCCCCGGTGAAGGCGAGCAGGCCGGAGCGGCCGGTGGCGGTGCGGACCAGTTTCAGCGCGGCTTCGACGGCGTCGGTCCCGGCCGGTCCGCAGAACTGGACACGGGCCCGGTCGGCAAGGGCCGGCGGCAGCGTGCGGAACAGCTCCGTGGTGAAGGCGTCCTTGACGGGGGTGGCCAGGTCGAGGACGTGCAGCGGCGCACCCGAGTCGATGACCTTCCTGATGGCTTCCAGGACGACCGGGTGGTTGTGGCCGAGGGCGAGGGTGCCCGCGCCGGAGAGGCAGTCCAGATAGCGGCGTCCGTCGGCGCCCTCGATGGTGAGGCCGCGGGCGCGCACGGGCACGATCGGCAGCGCGCGCGCATAGGTGCGCGCCGCCGACTCCCGCGCGGACTGGCGGCGCAGGATCCCTTCGTGCGCGGCACGGTCGTCCCGTGCGGCGCTCTCGCGCGCCTCCCCGTCGTACGGGGCGGGCACCGTCACGGACGCGGAATCGGTCACGGCCACGGCTGTCGGTCCTCCCGCTGCAGACACGGCTGCAGATATGGCTGCCTATACGGTCGACGGCGCTCGTCGACTCACTTGAGGAGGGGGCGAGTTGGCGTACGCAGACCAGAACGACCGTCCTGGCACGCCAGGACGGTTCGAGGACTGAACGCCGACCGCGGATCCCCCGTACGCACTAACGACGAGGCGGCCGGAGGAACACGGGTCGCACGCGGACTCGTACGAGACCTTTGTCACGAGCGGTCGCGACCGGGCCGAGGTGTCCTGACGATCCGTGGCCCACGCAAGATCCCTCCGTGACGGAACCGTTGCGGTTCCGTCGGCCGTCCCCGACGGCACCGGCATAGTGTGGGGTGCCGTTCGGGGAGGACGACGCCGCTCGTCCACCGCACCCGTACGGCAGTGCAACGATCTCGAAGCCCAGGGGGATTCACGACATGCGACCCATACGCCCGCTGCCCGCCGCTCGCCGCGCACGGAGCGTGCGCGGCAGAACGTCCCCCGTGGCGGCGGCAGTTGCGCTCGGCGCGGTCCTCGCCCTGACCGCCACGGCGTGCGGTCCGAGCGAGGACGACGCGAACGACAAGCCGACCGCGTCGGCCACCGCGGGCGGCAACGACTCGCTCCAGATCCCTGACGACCTCAAGGACAAGCTCAAGGATCACGGGTTCGATCTCGACAAGTGGAAGCACGGGGACTGGAAGAACTGGGACAAGGACAAGTGGCTGCGTGAGGCGCAGGACTTCGTCAACCCCATCATCGACGGTCTGTGGGACTCGGACCGGATGCGCGACGCCGACAAGAACCCGGACCACGAGGTCGACGACAACGACCTCTCCGGCGACCAGGGCGTGACCGACCCCGAGCCGAAGCCCGTGCAGGCGGCGGCTGTCGCCAGTCCGTACCACGGGAGCACCCCGTACGCGGGCAAGTTGTTCTTCGACGGGCCGGAGGGCTCGATGGTCTGCTCGGCGACCGTGGTCACCGACCCGGCCAACCCCGGCAAGTCCAACATGATCTGGACCGCGGGCCACTGTGTGCACGCGGGCAAGAACGGCGGCTGGTACCGCAACATCGCGTTCGTGCCGTCGTACAACGACAGCGGCAAGTCCGCCGCGGAGCTCCAGGGCGCGCCCAAGGAAGAGGTCGCTCCCTACGGCGTGTGGTGGGGCGACTGGGCGCAGACGTCCGACCAGTGGATCGAGCAGGGCGGTCCGACCGGCGGCGCGGGCGCCCCGTACGACTTCGCCGTGATCCATGTGACGCCGGAGAAGGGCAGCACAGGCAAGTCCCTTGAGGAGACGGTCGGTTCGGCGCTTCCGGTGAACTTCAACGCGCCGGCGGTACCGAGCATCGCGCAGCTGACCGCGAAGGGCTACCCGGCGGCGCCGCCGTACGACGGCCAGAAGCTGTTCCAGTGTGCGGACAAGCCGGGCCGGCTCTCGCTCGAGAAGTCGGACCCGACGATGTACCGGATCGGCTGCACGATGACCGGCGGTTCGTCCGGTGGCGGCTGGGTCGGCCGGGGTTCGGACGGCAAGCCGGCCCTGGTGTCGAACACGTCGATCGGCCCGGTGACGGCGGGCTGGCTCGCCGGACCGCGGCTCAGCAAGGAGGCCAAGGGCATCTACGACTCGGTGAGCAAGAAGTTCGCCGGGCAGTGACGGCCCGCGTCGCACCCGCGTGACACCCGCGCGGCGGGGTGGAGAAACCTTCACCACCCCGCCGCCGTTCGTCCCCCACTCCCCAGGCATAGTGGGGGGTCTGTGTCTCAGCGGGCGCACAGGATCACCGGTTCCCGAATGACACGCTCATGACAGTTTTCAACGGGGGTATTCCCAGCATGCGTTCCATACGTCCATCCGTCGCGCGCGCTCGCGGGCGGCGCGCCGTTCTCGCCGCGACCGGCATCGCCGCCGCGCTGGCGCTCACCGCCACCGGCTGCAACGACAGCAAAGACGGCAAGAGCACTGCGGACGGAGCCGCCGGCAAACCGGCCGCGACCACCTCGCAGGGGTCCGACAGCGGCGCGAAGCTCCCCGGTGACGTCGCCGACCAGCTGAAGAAGCACGGCATCGACCCGGACAAGTGGAAGGACGGGGACTGGAAGAACTGGGAGAAGGGCGACTGGCTGCGCGAGGCCAAGGACTTCGTCAATCCGGTCATCGAGGGGCTGTGGAAGCCCGAGCGGATGAAGTCCGCCGAGGACCCGAACAAGACGGTCGCGGCGAAGGACTACGCCGACGACCAGGGCGTCACCGACCCCGAGCCCGAGCCGGTGCGGGCGAAGGCCGAGAAGACGCCGTACCACGAGAACGCGGCGCCGGTCGGCAAGGTCTTCTTCGACTCCCCCGAGGGCTCGATGGTCTGCTCCGGCACCGTCGTGAAGGACCCGCGCAACCCCGGCAGGTCCAACCTCGTGTGGACCGCGGGCCACTGCGTGCACGCGGGCGCGGCGGGCGGCTGGTACCGCAACATCGCGTTCGTGCCCTCGTACAACGACCAGGGCAAGTCCGCGGACGCGCTGCGCAACGCGACGCAGCAGGAGGTCGCTCCGTACGGCACGTACTGGGCGGACTGGGCCTCCACCTCGAACGAGTGGATCGACCAGGGTGCCGAGTCGGGCGGCGCGGGCGCCCCGTACGACTTCGCCGTGCTGCACGTGAAGCCGGAGCAGGGCACCAAGTCCCTCGAGGAGACGGTCGGTACGGCCCTCGACGTCGACTTCTCGACGCCGTCGGTGCAGTCGGTCGGCTCGATGGGCGCCTGGGGCTACCCGGCCGCGCCGCCGTACGACGGCCTGCTGATGCACAAGTGCCTCGACCGTCCGGGCCGACTCTCGCTGAGCCCCGAGCAGCCGACGATGTACCGCATCGGCTGCACGATGACCGGCGGTTCGTCGGGCGGCGGCTGGTTCCGCGTCCGCGCCGGCAAGACGGTCCTGGTGTCGAACACGTCGATCGGTCCGGCCGAGAACACCTGGCTGGCCGGACCGCAGCTGGGCGCCGAGGCCCAGCAGGTCTTCGACACGATGAGCGAGAAGTACGGCAGCCGGTAAGGCAGTTGTACGACGTGAAGGGCCCCCTCCGACCGATCGGAGGGGGCCCTTCACGTACAGCCGTGCGCGGAGAGCGTCAGCCCGCGGCCGCCGCCGGAACGTACGGCGCGAACTCCGCCGCCAGTTCCTCGTGGACGCGCGCCTTCAGGAGCGTGCCCTCCGGGGTGTGCTCCTCGGAGATCACCTCGCCGTCGGAGTGCGCCCGCGCGACCAGCTGGCCGTGCGTGTACGGCACCAGGGCCTCGATCTCGACCGAGGGCCGCGGCAGTTCGGCGTCGATGAGGGCGAGCAGCTCCTCGATGCCCTGGCCCGAGCGGGCCGAGACGGCGATGGAGTGCTTCTCGACGCGCAGCAGCCGCTGGAGGACCAGCGGGTCGGCCGCGTCCGCCTTGTTGATCACGACGATCTCGGGGACCTCGGTGGCGCCGACGTCCCTGATCACCTCGCGCACGGCGGCCAGCTGCTCCTCCGGCGCCGGGTGCGAACCGTCGACCACGTGCAGGATCAGGTCGGAGTCGCCGACCTCCTCCATCGTGGAGCGGAACGCCTCGACGAGGTGGTGCGGCAGGTGCCGTACGAAACCGACGGTGTCGGCCAGGGTGTACAGGCGGCCGCTCGGCGTCTCGGCCCGGCGCACGGTCGGGTCGAGGGTGGCGAACAGCGCGTTCTCCACCAGGACGCCCGCGCCCGTGAGGCGGTTGAGCAGCGAGGACTTGCCCGCGTTCGTGTAACCGGCGATGGCGACCGAGGGCACCTTGTTGCGCTTGCGCTCCTGGCGCTTGATGTCGCGGCCGGTCTTCATCTCCGCGATCTCACGGCGCATCTTCGCCATCTTCTCGCGGATCCGTCGCCGGTCCGTCTCGATCTTGGTCTCACCGGGACCACGGGTGGCCATGCCGCCACCGCCGCCGCCACCCATCTGCCGGGAGAGCGACTGACCCCAGCCGCGCAGGCGCGGCAGCATGTACTGCATCTGCGCGAGCGCGACCTGCGCCTTGCCCTCTCGGGACTTGGCGTGCTGGGCGAAGATGTCCAGGATCAGGGCGGTCCGGTCGACCACCTTGACCTTGACGACGTCTTCGAGGTGGATGAGCTGGCCGGGGCTGAGCTCACCGTCGCACACGACGGTGTCCGCTCCGGTCTCGAGGACGATGTCGCGCAGCTCCAGGGCCTTGCCGGAGCCGATGTACGTCGCGGCGTCGGGCTTGTCCCGGCGCTGGATGACGCCGTCGAGCACCAGTGCGCCCGCAGTCTCGGCGAGGGCGGCCAGCTCCGCGAGGGAGTTCTCCGCGTCGTGGACCGTTCCCGACGTCCAGACGCCGACGAGGACGACGCGCTCCAGGCGGAGCTGTCGGTACTCGACCTCGGTGACGTCCTCGAGCTCGGTGGAGAGGCCGGCGACGCGGCGCAGAGCCGCGCGCTCGGAGCGGTCGAACTGGTCGCCGTCCCGCTCTCCGTCGATCTCGTGGCTCCAGGCGACGTCCTCTTCCATCAGGGCATCGGCCCGAAGACCTTCGGGGTTGTTCTGCGCGAAGCTCTGCGCGTCCTGGGAAGGGGAAGAAGAGGAGGTCATTGGATCCTTAACGTCGGTGGGACGCATGCTTCGGAATGCATGCTTCGGGTTGCGTGACGAACGCCTCGTCCGTCATGAGTGACAACGCACGGCCCGTCCCCGGGATTCCCGCGCCGTCGACCTGAAGATGGTCGCACGGCACGGGGCGTCTCGTCACCCGACTTATTTCCCGTGGAGACGGGGCCGAAGCCCGCGATCACGGCCTACTTCAGCGGTTTCCGGCTCACCCAGTCCGGGTGCCCCGGCATGGGCGGCGTCTTCTTCCCGTACAGCCAGGCCTGGAAGAAGCCGCTCAGATCGCGCCCGGCGTTCCTCGATGCGAGCGCGACGAAGTCCGCGGTGGTGGCGGTGGAGTCACGGTGCGTCCTCACCCACTGCCGTTCGAGCCGCTCGAAGGCGTCCTTGCCGATCTCCTGGCGCAGCGCGTACAGGACGAGCGCGCTGCCGTCGTAGACGACGGGCCGGAAGATGCTGATCTTCTCGCCGGGTGCCGGTCCCTTGGGCGCGGCGGGCGGGCCGCCCGCGGCGCGCCAGGCGTCGGAGTCACGGTAGGCGTCCCGCATCCGCGTCTCCAGGGGCTGCTTGGCCTTCTCCTCGGCGTACTGGGCCTCGTACCAGGTGGCGTGTCCTTCGTTGAGCCACAGGTCGGACCAGGTGCGCGGGCTCACGCTGTCGCCGAACCACTGGTGCGCGAGCTCATGGACCATGATCGATTCGACGTACCACTGGGGGTACTCGGGGCGCAGGAACAGCTCTCTCTCGAAGAGAGAGAGCGTCTGCGTCTCGAGTTCGAAGCCGGTGGTGGCCTGCGCGACGAGCACCCCGTAGTTCTCGAAGGGGTAGCGGCCGACCTTCTTCTCCATCCAGGCGAGGTGCGCGGGCGTCTTGTCGAGCCACGGCCGCAGCGCCTTGACGTCACCGGCCGGGACGACGTCGCGTACGGGCAGGCCGTGCGGGCCCTCCTGGTGCAGGACCGCGGAGTGGCCGATGGAGACCTGGGCGAGTTCCGTCGCCATCGGGTGGACGGTGCGGTAGGCCCAGTTCGTGGTGCCTTCTTGTCGCGTGGTCGCGCGCGTCGCTACAGGAAGCCCGTTGGCCACGGCCGTGTACTCCTTCGGCGCGGTGACGCGGAAGGTGAAGTACGCCTTGTCGGCCGGGTGGTCGTTGCAGGGGAACACCCGGTGCGCGGCGTCGGCCTGGTTCGCCATCGCGAGCCCGTCCTTGGTGCGCACCCAGCCCACCTCCTCCTTGCCGGGTACGGGGTTGCTGGTGTGCCGCACCGTGATGCGCAGCGGCTGACCGGCCGCGACCGGCCGCGCGGGCGTGACGATCAGGTCCTCGTCGCTCAGGGCGAAGTCCGCGCGGGCGCCGTTGACGTCCACGGAGCGCACGGTGCCGTGCGAGAAGTCGAGGTTGACCTGGTCGAGCCGGGAGGTCGCCAGGGCGTCGATCCGGGTGACGGCGTCGAGCGGCTTGCGGTTGTCGCCCTTGTAGGTGAAGGCGATGTCGTACGACTGCACGTCGTAGCCGGGGTTGCCGAGGTGCGGGAAGAGCCGGTCGCCGATGCCGAGCGGGACAGCGGGCCGGGGCGCGGCCGCGGCGAGCAGGGCGAGGGAGGCTCCGGCGGCGAGGAGGGCGGCGGTGCGGGGTGATCGGGAGCTGAGCAGCATGGACAACGGCTACCAGCGCGGCCCCCGGCGGGCGGGGCGCACGCGCCGCCCCCACCCGAACGAGACCGCGAAAGGGGCCCTACAGCGCCCCGGCCGTCGCGTGCTGGGCGCGGCCCACGTCGTACACCCCCGGCACATTGCGCATCGCGCGCATCAGGGCCTGGAGGTGGGCGGCGTCCGGGAGTTGGAGGGTGTACGTGTGCCGGACGCGGCCCTGGGCGGGCGGTTCGACGGTCGCCGAGATGATGGCGACACCCTCGAGCGCTATGGCTTCGGTGAGGTCGGCGAGCAGGTGCGGCCGGCTGAAGGACTCGGCGAGCAGCGTGACGCGGTACTCGGCGCTCTGCGCGTCCGCCCAGTGCACCCCGACCTCGGCGCGCCCCGCGTCCTTCATGCGCTCCACTCCGGAGCACGCGACGCGGTGCACGGTGACGACGCCGCCGCGGATCGCGAAGCCGGTGACCTCGTCGGGCGGTACGGGCGTACAACAGCCCGCGAGGCGTACGGAGGCGCCGGGCTGGTCGACCACGGCGTTGGCCGCGGCGGGCCGCGCGGAGGGGCCGCTGTACGGGGCGCGCGGCTCGGGCCCGGTGTCGCTCGGGCCCTCCGGGTGCGTGGCCAGCCAGCGGCGGATGGCGATGCGCGCGGCGGGCGTACGGGCGTGGTCGAGCCAGTCGCGGGACGGCTCGGACGCCGCGGCGCCCTCCGTGCCCGCCATCAGCAGTTGGACCGTGTCGCCGTCCTTGAGGACCGTACTGAGCGTCGCCAGGCGGCCGTTGACCCGCGCGCCGATGCAGGCGTGCGCGTCCTCCCCGTACTGCGCGTACGCCGCGTCGACGCAACTGGCGCCCGCGGGCAGGCCGATGGTGCCGCCGTCGGGCCGGAAGACGGTGATCTCGCGGTCCTGGGCGAGGTCCTCGCGCAGCGTCGACCAGAAGGTGTCGGCGTCGGGCGCGGACTGCTGCCAGTCGAGGAGCCGGGAGAGCCAGCCGGGCCGGGTCGGGTCGGCGCGCTCGCCGACCGTGTCCAGATGCTCCTCGCCGGAGGGCGTGTACGGGTTGCCGAGGGCGACGACGCCCGCTTCGGCGACCTTGTGCATCTGGTGCGTACGGATGAGGACTTCGGCGACCTCGCCGTCGGCGCGGGCCACGGCGGTGTGCAGCGACTGGTACAGGTTGAACTTCGGTACGGCGATGAAGTCCTTGAACTCGGCGACGACCGGGGTGAAACAGGTGTGGAGTTCGCCGAGGACGCCGTAGCAGTCCGCGTCCTCGGCGACGAGGACGAGCAGCCGCCCGAAGTCGGAGCCGCGCAGCTCGCCCCGTTTGCGTTTCACGCGGTGCACGGAGACGAAGTGCCGCGGCCGGATGAGGACTTCGGCGCTGAGACCAGCCTCGCGCAGCACGCCGCGCACCTCGTCGGCGATGGCGGCGAGCGGGTCGTCGCCGCGCGCCGCGTTGAGCGCCATGAGCGTGCGGGTCTCCGCGTACTCCTCGGGGTGCAGGATCGCGAAGACCAGGTCCTCCAGCTCGGTCTTCAGGGCCTGGACGCCGAGGCGCTCGGCGAGCGGGATGAGGACGTCGCGGGTGACCTTGGCGATCCGCTCCTGCTTCTCCTGGCGCATGACGCCGAGGGTGCGCATGTTGTGCAGCCGGTCGGCGAGCTTGATCGACATGACGCGTACGTCGTTGCCGGTGGCGACCAGCATCTTGCGGAAGGTCTCGGGCTCGGCGGCGGCGCCGTAGTCGACCTTCTCGAGCTTGGTGACGCCGTCGACGAGATAGGCCACCTCCTCGCCGAACTCCTCGCGCACCTGGTCGAGGGTGACGTCCGTGTCCTCGACGGTGTCGTGGAGCAGGGAGGCGGTCAGCGTCGTGGTCTCCGCGCCCAGCTCGGCCAGGATCAGCGTCACGGCGAGCGGGTGCGTGATGTACGGCTCGCCGCTCTTGCGCATCTGGCCGCGGTGCGAGGACTCGGCGAGCACGTAGGCGCGCCGCAGCGGTTCGAGGTCGGCGTCCGGGTAGTGGGCGCGGTGGGCCTCCACGACGTGGCCGATGGCGTCGGGGAGCCGGCCGCGGGCGGCGGGGCCGAGGAGCGCGGCGCGGCCGAGGCGCCGCAGGTCGATACGTGGGCGGGCGCGCCGGCGGGGTGCTCCGGGCGTGATCGGCCCGGGGGTCGCGGGGTTGGTCGCCTCCGCACTCATGAGCACCTCCGGCTGGTTCGACCGGCGGCGGGCTGGCGGGGGCACCCGTCCGGACCGGTGCTTGATGCTACCGAGCCCATCACGTGGCGCAGTCCCGCTCTCGCCCAGCGTGAAACGGATCACCCATTCGAGCGAAGGTTCACGGGTTTACGGTTTCGATCGCCGCGAACCAGTCCGCTTCGATCTCACCCTCGGCCACGATCACGGCGGGACCGGTCATCTCGATCTCGCCGTCGGGCCGCTCGGTGATGGTCAGTCTGCCGCCGGGCAGATCGATCTCGTACGTGACGGGGGCCCCGGTCACGGCCGGGTCCAGGCCGTCCCTGCGGGCGGTGGCGACGGCCACGGCGCAGGCGCCGGTGCCGCAGGAGCGGGTCTCGCCGGAGCCGCGCTCGTGCACGCGCATGGCGACGTGGCGCGGGCCGCGGTCGACGACGAACTCGACGTTCACACCCTCCGGGTAGGCGTTCGCCGGTGCGAAGGGGGGTGCGTCGTAGAGCGTGCCGGCGTGACCCAGATCATCGACGAAGGCCACGGCGTGCGGGTTGCCCATGTTCACGTTCGTGGCGGGCCAGGTGCGGTCGTCGACGCTGACCGTGACGTCGCCCGCGGGAAGCGCCGCCTTGCCCATACCGACCGTGATCAGGCCTTCCTTGTCGATGTGGACCTTCTTGACACCGCCGCGGGTGGCCACGGCGACATCGCCCTCGGTGACGTGCCCCGCGTGCTGGAGGTAGCGGGCGAAGACCCGTACGCCGTTGCCGCACATCTCGGCGATCGAGCCGTCTCCGTTGCGGTAGTCCATGAACCACTCGGCCTCGCCGGCCAGGTGGCGCGCCTCGGGGTGGGCGGCGGAGCGCACGACGTGCAGGATGCCGTCCCCGCCGATGCCGGCGCGGCGGTCGCACAGGGCCGCGACGACGGCCGGGGACAGCGCGATCGCGTTCTCCGGATCCGGGATGATCACGAAGTCGTTCTCGGTCCCGTGGCCCTTGAGGAAGGTCGTCATTTCTCGATCGTACGAGATGGCTCCGACAAGCCCGCGGGAGGACCGGCTCAGCGGAGCCGGGCGACGCGCCAGACCGCCAGGACCGCCGCGGCGGCGACCACGACCACGTACGCGCCCACGACCCGCCAGTCCGGCCGGCGGCCGGAGCCGCGCGGCGGGAGGCCGGGCAGGGTGTAGCCGACGCGGCGGGCGGCCATCATGCCCCAGCCCGCGGCGCAGGAGCTGATCAGCAGACCCAGCATCGCGACCACGGCGCCGCCGTCGCCGAACTCGAAGAACAGCGGGAACGCGAACATCAGGGAGCCGATGGTGGCGAGCATCACGATGGGGGCGAGCTGCCAGATGCGCAGCCGGCGCTGCGGGCGCAGCTCGACCTCGACCTCCGCCGCCTCGTCCTGCGCGGCGATCTCGTCCACGGTCGGGCCGTCGGCGATCACGCCGTCCGGGGTCCGCTCGGGACCGTCGGGGCTCAGTTGCTCGCCGCCTGGTGCGGTGTCACGAGGGCCGGCCTCCATCGCCACGCGCCCTCCCACTCCGGACTCCACTGGTCGATCGATGGTCGATGATGGCACGCTCCGGGAGGCCGGGATGACCGCCCGAGCGTCCCGATGCCATCACGTGATCAGGCTGTAACCGGTCGTTCGACCAACGCCATTGCACGGCCCTGGAGTTCCCCGCGTTCGGCGACGGCCCCACTGAGCCAATGCACCCGGGGGTCGCGCCGGAACCACGAATCCTGGCGGCGCGCGAAGCGCTTGGTGGCGCGGACGGTCTCGGCGCGCGCCTCGTCGTCGGTGCACTCCCCCGCGAGCGCCGCGAGGACCTGCTGGTAGCCGAGTGCGCGCGACGCCGTACGCCCCTCGCGCAGCCCCTGGGCCTCCAGTGCGCGCACCTCGTCGACGAGTCCGGCGTCCCACATGCGGTCCACGCGCGTGGCGATGCGTTCGTCGAGTTCGGGGCGGGCCACATCGACGCCGATCTGGACGGTGTCGTAGACGGAGTCGTGTCCGGGGAGGTTGGCGGTGAAGGGCTTCCCCGTGATCTCGATGACTTCGAGGGCGCGCACGATGCGGCGGCCGTTGCTCGGCAGGATGGCCGTCGCGGCCTCCGGGTCGGCCGCGGCGAGGCGGGCGTGCAGGGCGCCGGAGCCGCGCAGCGCGAGCTCGTCCTCCAGGCGGGCACGGACCTCGGGGTCGGTGCCGGGGAACTCCATCTTGTCGACGGCGCCTCTTACGTAGAGCCCGGATCCGCCGACGAGGATGGGCCAGCGGCCCGCGGCGAGCAGGCGGTCGATCTCCGCGCGGGCGAGTTTCTGGTACTCGGCGACGCTGGCGGTCACCGTGACGTCCCAGATGTCCAGGAGGTGGTGCGGGACTCCGGCGCGCTCCTCGGGCGTCAGCTTGGCGGTGCCGATGTCCATCCCCCGGTACAGCTGCATGGAGTCGGCGTTGACGACTTCGCCGCCGAGTTCCTTGGCGAGGAAGACACCGAGATCGGACTTTCCCGCCGCGGTGGGACCGACGACGGCGATGACCCGCGGGGCGGGAGCTGCGCTACTCACCGCCACAGTCTCGCAAACCTCGGGACCTCTTCTCGAACGAGCTACGTGACGGCACGGGTCCGGGTTCGTTGCCTGTTGCGAGGTTCCGGCCGCCCGGTTCGAGGACCGGTGACCCGTGCGACGCAATGAGACGCACCGGCCAGGGCGGGATTTCGCCCACACGAGTAACGTATGGAGTTGAAATGGGCGTTTTTGCCATGTTTCGCCGGAAGGTCAAGGAAAGCGACGAGGCGTCAACCGCCGAGGCGCAGGCCGCCACTCTGACGGCCGAGCCGGAAGCGGATGGGGCCGAGAGCCCTGCCGAGGCCACCGAGGCCGCCACGGGCGAGCAGAAGGCCGTGGAGACCGAGACCGGCGAGACCGTGGAGGCCGCCGCGACGGAGAGCGTGGAGATTCCGAAGCAGCAGTCCGCGGAACAGGCCGCTGACAACGGGGCCGGCGAGAGCGTCCGCAAGTAGGTTCCGCGAGGGAAGGTGCATCCATGGGCTTCCTGGATTCTCTGAAAGCTAAGCTCAACCCTGCCAAGGACAAGGTCTCCGACCTCGCGCAGCAGCACGGGGACAAGATCGACCAGGGTCTCGACAAGGCCGCCAAGGTGGTCGACGACAAGACCAAGGGCAAGTACAGCGACAAGATCCAGCAGGGTACGGACAAGGCGAAGGACGCCCTGGACAAGCTCTCCGGGCCGGATGCGAACGGCCAGGACGGCGGGGGCACGCCGTCGCCCCCGGCTGCGTCCTGACGTCGCGGGCGGGCACGCACGGCGGACGGCCGCGGAACCCACCGGTTCCGCGGCCGTCCGCCGTGTGCGGCCCGGTGCGGGGCTACGTCCAGGAGGCCACGAAGTAGCCGACTCCGTAGGGCGCGTCCTCGTACAGGAGGCGGGCCGTGCCGTCCCGCTTGTCCCAGGCGTCGGTGAGGAGCTGCCAGGGGACGCGGCCGGAGATCTTCAGCTCGCGGGCGAGGTCCGCGTCGAGGGCGGCCAGATAACCGTCCCGGTCGGCGGTGCGCAGCGCCTCGGCGATGTGCGCGTCCACGCCTTCGGCGCGTTCGTCCAGGTAGCCGGGGGCCTTCACGGTGCGGCAGGCGGTGCCGTCGCCCATGACGAGGAAGCCGATGCGCTCCGTACCGAGAGGGCCGTCGGCGAGGCGCCGGCCGGTTTCGGTGACGTCGAACGCCGACAGGTCCGCCGTCACCTCGTAGCCGCGCACGTTCCCGGTCCACCCCGCGCGCGCGAGCAGCCACGCGCCTACGGAGAGGGACGGCGGGAGCGTGGCCTCCACGGCATCGGCCGGGGCCGCGCCCAAGTGAACGTCCAGGTCGACGCCGAAGGGGCGGAAGGAGCCCTTGGCGCCGGGCCGGTGGACGCCGGTGCGCGGGCCCTCGCCGATCACCCAGATGATGTCGGGTCCGGCCGCGAGCAGCGCCGCGATCGCCTCGTCGCACGCCGCGCGCGCGGCGTCCAGTTCCGGGGCCGCCCCGGCGGCGACCTGGGGCACGAGGAGGGGCGGGCAGGGGCAGACGGCGGCGGCGACAAGCATGATCGGCAGCCTACTGGTCGGGCGCGCTCCAGTAGCGGGGAGCCGGTTCCCCGGGGTCGGGAAGACCCGCCGAGGTGGACCGCGGCACGGGCGGCGGCTCCTCGGAGCTCCAGACCCGTTCCGCGAGGCAGTAGCGCAGGCGGTACGTGCCGAGGGCGCCCCGGATCTCCACGTAGTACGCGTCGTCGTCCTGCCGGAACACCTCGCGGCGCCGCTCGCGCAAGGAGGTGCTGAACCGGTGCGTGCACGCCGTCTCGTACAGCCTGCGGCGTGCTTCTTCGCGCGTGCCGTCGAACCGGGCGACCGGGGCGAGGCTCTCCCCCTCGCCCCGGTCGTGGTCCACGACGATCACCCAGTGCGGCACGACCCGTCCCCCGTCACCTCATGTCAGTCGACCGCGCAGCCCCCGGTCATCGCCGGCAGCGGCTCGGGGACGCCCACCGTGGGCAGGCCCAGCATGACGCCGGCCTTCTTGTCCTGCTCCTCCTTGTTGCGCTTTTCCCATGCGTCGCCCGCGCGCGTGGGGCGCACGTTCAGGACGGGGCCTTCGGCGAGGAGGTGGTGCGGGGCCGCGTACGTGATCTCGACCGTGACGACGTCGCCGGGGCGGACCTCGGTGTCCGGCTTGGTGAAGTGGACGAGGCGGTTGTCGGGGGCGCGGCCGGAGAGGCGGTGCGTGGCGCCGTCCTTGCGGCCCTCACCCTCGGCGACCATGAGCTCCAGGGTGCGGCCGACCTGCTTCTTGTTCTCCTCCCAGGAGATCTCCTCCTGAAGGGCGACGAGACGCTCGTAGCGCGCCTGCACGACCTCCTTGGGGACCTGGTTCTCCATGGTGGCCGCCGGCGTACCGGGGCGCTTGGAGTACTGGAAGGTGAAGGCGGCGGAGAAGCGGGCCTCGCGGACGGCGTGCATCGTCTGCTCGAAGTCCTCCTCGGTCTCGCCGGGAAAGCCCACGATGATGTCGGTGGTGATGGCCGCGTCCGGGATGGCGGCGCGGACCTTCTCGATGATGCCGAGGAAGCGCTCCTGGCGGTACGAGCGCCGCATCGACTTGAGGATGGCGTCCGAGCCGGACTGCATCGGCATGTGGAGCTGCGGCATCACGTTCGGCGTCTCGGCCATCGCCGCGATCACGTCGTCCGTGAAGTCGCGCGGGTGCGGAGACGTGAAGCGGACGCGCTCCAGGCCCTCGATCGTGCCGCAGGCGCGCAGCAGCTTGCTGAAGGCCTCGCGGTCGCCGATGTCGCTGCCGTAGGCGTTCACGTTCTGGCCGAGGAGGGTGATCTCGGAGACGCCCTCGGCGACCAGGGCCTCGATCTCGGCGAGGATGTCGCCGGTCCTGCGGTCCTTCTCCTTGCCGCGCAGCGCGGGCACGATGCAGAAGGTGCAGGTGTTGTTGCAGCCGACGGAGATGGAGACCCAGGCCGCGTACGCGCTCTCGCGGCGGGTCGGCAGCGTGGAGGGGAAGGCCTCCAGGGACTCGGCGATCTCGACCTGGGCCTCTTCCTGGACGCGGGCGCGCTCCAGGAGGACGGGCAGCTTGCCGATGTTGTGCGTGCCGAAGACGACGTCGACCCAGGGCGCCTTCTTGACGATGGTGTCGCGGTCC
Source organism: Streptomyces sp. NPDC052225 (assembly GCF_040679615.1). Taxonomy (NCBI): domain Bacteria; kingdom Bacillati; phylum Actinomycetota; class Actinomycetes; order Kitasatosporales; family Streptomycetaceae; genus Streptomyces; species Streptomyces sp. NPDC052225. Next base: position 219,112 of record NZ_JBFAVD010000008.1, read on the forward strand.
TTCTGGGCGAGGCAGCCGCCGACGGCGATCTGCATGCCGGGGCGCGACGCCTTGCGGGGGGCGAGGCGGCCGAGGTTGCCGTAGAGGCGGTTGTCGGCGTTCTCACGGACCGCGCAGGTGTTGAAGACGACGACGTCGGCGTCGCCGTCCGCGTCCTCGGGGGCGCGGACGTACCCCGCGTCCTCAAGGAGGCCCGACAAGCGCTCGGAGTCGTGGACGTTCATCTGGCACCCGTAGGTGCGCACTTCATACGTCTTGGTGTCCTGAACGTCCACTGCCTGACTCCGGTCGCCGCTGCTGGTCATGGAACAAGGGTAGGCCGTCCGGAGGACACGTCCTCACGGCCTCAGCCGGACCTCCTGGGGCTGCTCGTCCTCGGCGCTGTCGTCCAGGAAGCCGCCCGACTGGTGCAGCCACAGGCGGGCGTAGGTGCCGTCCGAGTCGAGCAGCTCCTGGTGCGTGCCCTGTTCCACGATCCGCCCGCGGTCGAGGACGACGAGGCGGTCCATGCCCGCGACCGTGCTCAGGCGGTGCGCGACGACGAGGGCGGTGCGGCCCTCCATGAGGCGCCACAGCGCTTCCTGGACGAGGACCTCGCTCTCGGAGTCCAGGGCGCTGGTCGCCTCGTCGAGGAGCAGGATCGGGGCGTCACGCAGGATGGCGCGGGCCAGGGCGACGCGCTGGCGCTGGCCGCCGGAGAGCTTGACGCCACGCTCGCCGACGAGAGTGTCGAAGCCGTCGGGCAGGGTGTCGGCGAACTCCGTGACGTGCGCCGCCTCCGCCGCGCGCCGGACCTCCGCGTCGGTGGCGTCGGGCCGGGCGAAGGCGATGTTGTCGCGCAGGCTGCGGTGGAACATGGCCGGGTCCTGGGGCACGTACGCGATGAGGCTGCGCAGGTCGCGCTGGCGCAGGGCCGCGATGTCCTGGCCGCCGACGAGGATCCGGCCGCCCTGGAGGTCGGTCATCCGCAGCAGCAGCCGGGTCAGGGTCGTCTTGCCGCCGCCGGAGCGGCCGACGAAGCCGATCCGGGCGCCGCCGGGCACGTCCAGGTCGAGGCCCTCGAAGAGCGGCCGGCCGCCCGCGTACGCGAAGGTCACCTTCTCGAAGCGGACGTCCGCGCGGCCGCGGCGAAGGGGTTCGGGGGCGGGCGGGTCGAGGACGGTCGGCGGGTCGAGGAGGAGCTGCGTGAACTGGGCCGCCTCCGTCATCGAGCTCTCCAGGCGGCGGTAGATCTGATTGAAGTCGAACATGATGCGCGTCGCGTTCGTGTAGTACGTGAAGGCGACGACGACGCCCTCGACGCCGTGTCCCGCGCCGAGCGTGACCGCGAGCAGCAGACCGAGGGCGTTCGTGAGGACGGAGAGCGGGGCGACGACGGTGTCGATGCGCAGGTTGCCGTAGTCCCAGGAGCGGAGCATCAGTCGGCATGACTCGGCGACACGGGTGCGGTGTTCGGCGGCCTCGCGCTCCTCGGCGGCGAACGCGCGGACGGTGTCCATGTTCATCAGGCTGTCCGCGACGTGTCCGGCGACGCGGGCGACGGCCGCCTCGCGCGCGTCGACGAGACGCTGCCGGCGGCGGATGAGCGGCGCCACGCACACGGCGGTCAGCGCGATCATCGACAACAGGCCGACGACGAGCAGGGGTTCGTAGGTCCACAGGACGACCGAGCCGAACAGCAGCGGTACGAGGTCGGCCGTGATCCGGAAGACGAGCGTGTCGACGAACTCCTCGAAGCGGGACGCGAAGCTCAGGACGCGCTTGGTGAGCGATCCGGCGAAGTTGTCGTGGAAGAACGCGGCGTCCTTCGCGTACAGCTCGTCCATGCCGAAGATGTAGAGCCGCTCGACGCCGCGCGCGTCCAGGCGGTTGAGGCAGTGGAAGCCGAAGCGCCACAGCGTCTCGGCGACCAGGAGGACGCCGGAGAAGGCGAGGACGTACGGGAGCGCTTCGGAGACGCTGACCGTGTGGGAGCCCGCGATGTCGCCGACGAGCTTGGCGACGAGCAAGGGGGCCACGTAGTGGAGGCCGATGTTGCCGAATGCCGGGAGGAGCAGGGCGGGGACCGTCATGCGGCGCTGCCGGCGCAGTTCTCCCACGTAGTGGCGCAGGGCGAGCATGACCGCTCCGCGGCCGGGTGTCGTGCTGGGTAACTCGGGTGTCGTTGCCACGTCAACCCCTCGTCGTCGAGGGAAAAGTGTCCCGCGGCGGCGGGTGCAGGGTCCACGGGTTTTCGGTGCGTCCGCCGCGGTATGCAGGCCCTGGTCAGCGCCGGGTCCGACCTGGCAGGATCGCGCCCATGTCGCAGCTGTCCGCCCGTTTCACCCGCCGCCGCGCCCTCACGGGCTCCGCGGTCGGCCTTGTGGTGTTCGGGCTGCTCCTGTGGTGGGTGCTGCCGCTGGGCGATGAGACGCCGAGTGGCCGGATCACGTTCAGCACGGGAGCCCGCACCGGTGTCTACGAGCTCTACGGCGACCTCCTCGAATCGGCCCTCGCCCGCGACGTGCCCGGCCTCGACGTGACGCTCGCGAGCAGCGAGGGCTCGTGGATGAACGTGGAGCGGGTGGCCACCGGCAAGGCCGACTTCACGATCGCCGCGGCCGACGCCGTGGCGAAGTACCAGTCCGACAGGCTGCCCGGCGCCGACCGGCTGCGCGGCTGCGCCCGCCTCTACGACGACTACATGCAGCTCGTCGTGCCGAAGACGTCCGACGTGAGGTCGGTGGCCGACCTGCGCGGCAAGAAGGTCGCCGTCGGCGGCGCGGGCTCGGGCGTACGGCTGATCGCCGACCGGCTCCTGTCGGCCGCGGGCCTGGACATCGACCAGGACATCGAGCCGCGGAACATCGGGATAGACGCCATGCCGCGGGCGCTGCAATCCGGCGAGATCGACGCGTTCTTCTGGTCGGGCGGCCTGCCCACCGACCATGTACGCGACCTCTCGGAGGAGTTCCCGATCCGCCTGGTCGAGCTCGGCAGCCTGGTGGAGAAGCTGCACCAGCAGGGCGGCGCCTCGCGCTACTACCGCGCCGCCGTGATGCCCGCCGACGCCTACCCGGCCGCGCAGCAGGGCGAGCCCGTGACCACGCTGGCCGTGGCGAACCTCCTGGTGACGACCGACCGCACCGATCCGCGGCTGACCGAGGCGATGACCCGTACGGTGATCGACAGCCGGGACCGGATCGGCGCCGAGGTGCACGCGGCTCAGCTCGTCGACCTCAGGACGGCCGTCTACACGGACCCGCTCGCCCTGCACGAGGGCGCACGCCGCTACTACCGCTCGGTCAAGCCCTGAGGCTCCGCGAGCCGCTCCCCGGGGCCCGCGTCGCGGGACTGCGGGACCGGCGCGGTCCTGGGCACGCGCAGCGTCACCTTGAGGCCGTGCGGTTCGTGCGTCTCGTACGTGATCGTGCCGCCGCCGGCCGTGAGCAGGGCCCGCGAGATGGACAGGCCGAGCCCCGAGCCCTTGATGTTCTGGTGCTGGGTGCTGCGCCAGAACCGGTCGCCGATGCGGGCCAGCTCCTCCTCGCGCAGGCCGGGGCCGCGGTCGGCGATCTCGATGGCGGTGGTGCCGCCGTTCGCCACGACGGTGACGCGGACCTCCTCGCCTGCGGGCGTGAACTTCAGCGCGTTGTCGATCACTGCGTCCAGGGCGCTGGACAGCGCGATCGGGTCGGCCCAGCCGGTCGCGGCCGGGCAGTCGGCGACGAGCCGGACGCCCTTCTCGTCGGCGGTCGGACGCCAGGCCTCGACCCGCTCGGTCGCGAGCTCGCCGAGGTCGGTGAGGTGCAGGTCGGCGGCGGCGTGCTCGGCCAGGGCCAGGTCGAGCAGGTCGTCGAGGACGCGGGCGAGGCGCTTGCCCTCGGCCCGTACGGACGCGATCTCCTCGTTCCCCTCCGGCAGTTCGTACGACAGGACTTCGATGCGCAGCAGCAGGGCGGCCAGCGGGTTGCGCAGTTGGTGCGAGGCGTCGGCGACGAAGGCGCGCTGCTGCTCCAGCACGTTCTCGACGTTGTCCGCCATCTCGTTGAACGACCGGGCCAGGCGCCGGAGTTCCGGCGGACCGCCGGCAGCCGCCACGCGTGACTTGAGACGGCCCGTGGCGATGTCGTGGGTGGTGGCGTCGAGGACGCGTACGGGACGCAGGATCCAGCCGGTCAGGCGGAGCGCGGCGCCGACCGCGAGCAGCATCGCGGCCACTTCGCCCGCCGCGATGACCAGCCAGCCGCGCAGCGTCTTGGCGCGCATCGCGCCGGTCGGCGAGTCGGTGACGACGACCGCGACGACGTCGCCGTCGCGGATGACGGGCGAGGCGACCACGAGCCGGCCGCGCTGCCACGGCCACACCTGCGGCGGGTCGTGGCTGCCGCGCGAGTACAGCGCCTCCTCGAAGGCGTCGCGCAGGGCGCCCTCGGCGAACGGCACCCGGAAGCTGCTGGGCGCACTGCCCATCGGCTCGCGGTCCCGGTAGAAGACACCGGCCCTTATCCCGTACACGTCGTGGTAGCGGTCGAGCTCCTTCTGGAGCGTCTGCTGCCGCTCGTCGGTCTCGGCGGCGGCGCCCGGAGCGGGCCGCGTGGTGACGAACTGCGCGAGCGAGGCGAACCGCGCGGTGTCGTCGATCCGGTCGACCACGACCTTCTGCTGCTGCGCGGAGGCCACGCTCACGGCGAGCGGGAAGCCGAGCGCGAGGAGCACGCCCGCCATGAGGACGATGAGCAGCGGAAGCAGGCGAGTGCGCACGCGGGGACTCTACGGGGTGCTAAGCGGCCGGGGCGACGAGCCGGTAGCCGACGCCGCGCACGGTCTCGATGAGGGCGGGCATCCGCAATTTGGAGCGCAGTGAGGCGACGTGCACCTCCAGGGTGCGCCCCGTCCCCTCCCAACTGGTGCGCCACACCTCGCTGATGATCTGTTCCCGGCGGAAGACGACCCCGGGCCGCTGCGCGAGCAGCGCCAGCAAGTCGAACTCCTTACGGGTGAGTTGGACCGCGCTGCCGTCCACCGTGACCTGTCGCGTGGGCAGTTCGATGTGGACGGGGCCGAGTCGCAGCCCGCTCTCGGCGACGGCCGCGGTCTCCCCCGCCACGCTGCGCCGGCTGACGGCATGGATGCGGGCGAGCAACTCCCCTGTGTCGTACGGCTTCACTACGTAGTCGTCCGCACCGAGGTTGAGGCCATGAATGCGCGACCGTACGTCCGCGCGCGCGGTCACCATGATGACCGGCGTCGAGGTGCGCTTGCGGATCTTGCCGCAGACCTCGTAGCCGTCCTGGTCGGGCAGGCCGAGGTCCAGCAGGACGACTCCGAACGCGGCGGGTTCGGGGACGAGCGCCTGGAGCGCCTCCTCGCCGTTGCGCGCGTGGTGCACGGCGAAGCCGTGGCGGGACAGGACCGCCGACAGAGCCGCGGCCACATGGTCGTCGTCCTCGACGAGCAGCAGTCTCATTCCGGCCCCCTCACGTATCCCGGCCTCTCCAGGTTCACCCAGGCATCCACGCCGATACATAAGGATGTCGTCAAGTGCCTGCGGGTTACGTCCTTGTTCCGTTATGCACCCGGTACGCGCGACCCGCGCCGCCTTCACGCATTGTGTCCGGTTGCGGCCGGATCGTTATGCTCAATTTCCCCTCAGATGTAATGACGCTGGTCGTACCGGGTTACTACTGTCCTCCCAACCGAGGAGGATGGAGCACCACCCCGATGACCGACGTTTCGGTGACCAAGGACGCCACTCCCCCTGTGGGCGACGCGCTGGTCGCACTGAGCCGGGTGAACAAGCACTTCGGCGCGCTGCACGTGCTCCAGGACATCGACCTGACGATCGCGCGCGGCGAGGTCGTGGTCGTCATCGGCCCGTCCGGCTCCGGCAAGTCGACGCTGTGCCGCACGATCAACCGCCTGGAGACCATCGACGACGGCGCGATCACGATCGACGGCAAGCCGCTGCCCCAGGAGGGCAAGGAGCTGGCCCGGCTCCGCGCCGACGTGGGCATGGTCTTCCAGTCCTTCAACCTCTTCGCGCACAAGACGGTGCTCGAGAACGTGATGCTGGGCCAGATCAAGGTCCGCAAGGCGGACAAGAAGCAGGCCGAGGAGAAGGCCCGCGCGCTGCTCGACCGCGTCGGCGTCGGCACGCAGGCGGACAAGTACCCCGCGCAGCTCTCCGGCGGCCAGCAGCAACGCGTCGCCATCGCCCGCGCGTTGGCGATGGACCCGAAGGTGATGCTCTTCGACGAGCCGACCTCCGCGCTCGACCCGGAGATGATCAACGAGGTCCTTGAGGTGATGCAGCAGCTCGCCCGGGACGGCATGACCATGGTGGTGGTCACGCACGAGATGGGCTTCGCCCGCTCGGCGGCCAACCGCGTCGTCTTCATGGCGGACGGCCGCATCGTCGAAGAGGCCACCCCCGACCAGTTCTTCAGCAACCCGCGCAGCGATCGGGCCAAGGACTTCCTGTCGAAGATCCTGCACCACTGACGCGCGCCCGCGCGTGCGCCCCGAACCGGCGCCCCACGCGCGCGTGTTGAGTTTTTTCCTACCTGCCGAATCTGCGACACGAAGGATGTTCCTCATGAAGCTTCGCAAGATCACCGCGGCGGCCTCCGTCGCCCTCGCCCTCGCTGTCACCGCCACGGCCTGCGGCAGCGATGACGGCGACAGCGACAAGGGCGGCTCGGGCGGCGGCAAGATCACCATTGGCGTCAAGATCGACCAGCCCGGCATCGGCATGAAGACCCCGGACGGCAAGTACGAGGGCTTCGACATCGACGTCGCGACCTACGTGGCCAAGGAACTCGGCTACGACGCGGGCGACATCGAGTGGAAGGAAGCCAAGAGCGCCGACCGCGAGACCATGCTGCAGCGCGGTGACGTGGACTTCATCGCCGCCTCGTACTCGATCAACGACGAGCGCGCGGCGAAGGTCGACTTCGCCGGCCCGTACCTCCTGGCCCACCAGGACGTGCTGATCCGCGCGAACGACAACACCATCAAGGACCCGAAGGACCTGAACAACAAGAAGCTCTGTTCGGTCACGGGCTCGACGTCCGCGCAGAACGTCAAGGACAAGCTGGCCCCCAAGGCCCAGCTCCAGGAGTACGGCGGCTACTCGGAGTGCCTGACGGGTGTCGAGAGCAAGGCGATCGACGCGCTGACCACCGATGACTCGATCCTCGCCGGTTACGCCGCGCAGGCCGAGTTCAAGGGCAAGTTCAAGCTCGGCGGCTTCAAGATGACCAACGAGAACTACGGCATCGGTGTCAAGAAGGGCAGCGACCTCAAGGCCAAGATCAACAAGGCCCTGGAGAAGATGGTCTCGGACGGTTCCTGGGAGAAGGCCGTGAAGGCCAACTTCGGCCCGGCGAACTACAAGAACGAGCCCGCCCCGAAGATCGGCAACATCGTCAAGTGACGTGGTGACGCAGGGCGCGGCGGCTCCTCCGCAAGGACGGACCGCCGCGCCCTCCTCACATCCGGCAGCCCTCCACACACGCGGAAGCGCGGGAGATCGTGTTCGACTTTCTTGAAGGTTACGACCTGCTGGGAGCGTTCTGGGTGACGGTGAAACTCACCGCTCTCTCAGCCGTCGGCTCCCTCATATGGGGAACCGTCCTGGCCGGCATGCGGGTCGGCCCGGTCCCCATGATGCGCGGCTTCGGCACCGCGTACGTCAACATCGTGCGGAACATTCCGCTCACCGTCATCATCGTGTTCACCTCGCTCGGCCTCTTCCAGACGCTCGGCATGGACATGGGCTCGAGTCAGTTCGACAGCACCAACTTCCGTCTGTCGGTGCTCGGTCTGACCGCGTACACGGCGGCGTTCGTCTGCGAGGCGCTGCGCTCGGGCATCAACACGGTGCCGCTCGGCCAGGCCGAGGCGGCCCGCGCACTCGGGCTCAGCTTCAGCCAGGTGCTGCGGCTGATCATCCTTCCTCAGGCCTTCCGCTCCGTGGTGGCCCCGCTCGCCAACGTGCTGATCGCGCTCACCAAGAACACCACCGTGGCCGCGGCCATCGGTGTCGCCGAGGCCGCGCTCCTCATGAAGGAAATGATCGAGAACGAGGCCCAGCTCATCCTGATCTCCGCCGTCTTCGCGTTCGGCTTCATCTGCCTGACGCTGCCGACCGGTCTGATCCTCGGCTGGGTGAGCAAGAAGGTGGCGGTGAAGCGATGACGTCGATCCTCTACGACGCCCCCGGCCCCCGGGCCAAGCGGCGCAACATCCTGTACTCCATAGGCTTCCTCGTCGTCTTCGCCCTCGTGGCGTGGTGGGTGGTCGTCAAGCTCAACGACAAGCACCAGCTCGACTGGGTCAAGTGGAAGCCGTTCTTCACGGACATCCGCCCGTGGGAGACCTACATCTGGCCGGGTCTGGAGAACACGCTGACGGCGGCCGGGTTCGCGATGGTGATCGCGCTGCCGCTGGGCGCGTTCTTCGGCATCGCGCGCCTCTCCGACCACCTGGCGATCCGCATTCCGTCCGGCACGGTCGTCGAGTTCTTCCGCGCGATCCCGGTCCTGATCCTGATGATCTTCGCGAACGCGGCGTACTCCGAGTTCACGAACGTCTCGTCGGACGACCGCCCGCTCTACGCCGTCGTCACCGGCCTGGTGCTCTACAACGCGTCGGTCCTCGCGGAGGTCGTCCGCGCGGGCATCCTCGCCCTGCCCAAGGGCCAGACCGAGGCCGCGTACGCCATCGGTCTGCGCAAGGGCCAGACGATGCGCGCGATCCTGCTCCCGCAGTCGGTGACCGCGATGCTGCCGGCGATCGTCAGCCAGCTCGTCGTCATCGTGAAGGACACCGCGCTGGGTGGCGCGATGCTCACGTTCTCCGAACTGCTCGCCTCCGTGCGGCCGATGAGTGCCGCCTACGGAGCGAACACGATCGCCTGCTTCACGATCGTGGCGCTCATCTTCATCGCGATCAACTTCACGCTGACGACGTTCGCCTCATGGCTCGAGGCGCGACTGCGGCGCGCGAAGAAGTCGACGGGAGCGGTCCTCGCGCCGACGGCCGTCGCGGGAACGGCGGGCACAGGCGCCGGGGGCGGCGGCATCTGACGCCGCGTCATCGACCGGTCGTGTACCACGGAGGCAGTGGCGGGATCGCCACTGCCTCCGTCACTTGACGCAAGCACCGGCAATGGGTTGCATACGCTCTGTGAACGCGCACCCCGCTCCAACTGCCCGTCCTTGTACGTCGAAGCGGGTCGGTGGAAGCAGGCGTGCGTTTCCGCGTCGTTCGGGGCGTGCGATCGGTGTGCCGGGCGAAGGTCCCAGTAGCGGTGCTACTCGGGCCTTCGGCCGGTGCGTCGAGCGCGCGTCCCGGGCGGCGTGGGGATGTGCGCCTGCTTCCACCGACCCGCTTGGTACGCCGCCCGCGGATCATCGCGGGACGCTCCCCGGCGGGCTTCCCGGGGCAGGAGGGTCCGCGCTGTGGATCCGGTGATCGTCGTCGGCGCGGGCCCGGTCGGGCTCACGCTGTCCCTCGCCCTCGCGCGTCAGGGCGTACCGTCCGTGATTCTCGACGAAGGCCCCGGCAAGGACGAGCAGCGTCCGGCCCGCACCGTCGTGCTGCGCGAGGACACCGCGGCCCTCGCCGAGCGCCTCGCGGGACGGTCCTTCGACGGCGTCGGCGCCCGCTGGACCGGCTGGCGCTCGCTGCGCCGCAAGCAGGAGATGCGGGCCCTGGAGTTCGGGGCCGCGCTGCCCGCCCCGCTGCACATCGCCCAGCACGAGCTGACCGGCGCGCTGCGCGAGGCCGTCGCCCACGAACGGCTCATCAAGGTCACCGTCGACTCCCGCCTCGACTCGATCGAGGAGGACAAGACCGGCCTGACCGCCCACACCCGCGGCCCCAAGGGCACCTGGTGGCGCGGAAGTTACCTGGTCGGCTGCGACGGCCCGCGCTCCACGGTCCGCAAGCTGCTCGACATCCGCTTCCCCGGCCGCACCGCCGTCGAGCGGCACGCGGTCGCCGCACTGCGTACGGAACTTCCGTGGCCCGGTGAGGCGTTGCTCCATCGGAGCCCTCCGTGGCGGACCTCGGGTCCCTCGGGCGCGGAGGTCGTCGGCCGGCCCCTCGCCGACGGCGTCTGGCGCCTTGACTGGCTGCTGCCGCCCCGCAGCGACCTGGTCACCCCGGACGTCCTGGTGACGCGCGTCCGGGAGACGCTCGCGGGCTGGTGCGGAGGCTCCACCCCGCCGTACGAGCTGCTCGACACCGGCGTCCACACGGTGCACCACCGGCTCGCCCGCCGCTGGCGCGTGGGCCGGGCCTTCCTCGCCGGGGACGCCGCGCACCTCCTGGGCGCGCTCGGCACCCAGGGCCTGGACGAGGGTCTGCGCGACGCCGACAACCTCGCCTGGAAACTGGCCCTGGCCTGGCACGACGGGCCGCGCCCCGGCTCCGGCCTGCTGCTCGACAGCTATCAGGCCGAGCGCCGCGCCGTCGTCGCCGGACGGCTGCGCGCCGCGGACCAGGCGCTGCCGATACTGCGGGGCGGCAAGGGCCTGCGCTCGTACGTACCCGGGTCCGCCCGGGGCCACGACGCGCTGCTCACGGACGGCCATCTGGGGCACGGTCCGCTCGGCGCGCCGGGGGCGTACGCCGACTCGCCACTCTCGCCCGCGCGCTCCGCCTCGCAGGTGGAGGTCGGCACCGCGACAGGAGCGCCCGTCGCCGACGTGCGGGTGACGGCGCCCGACGGCTCGTTCGTCCAGCTCCGCGACCGGCTCGGCCTCGGACCGCTGCTCGTCGTCCTCGTCGCGCCCGGCACCGGCGTCTGGGACCGCAAGCACTGGATGTCGGCGGGCCTGATGCCGCGCCTCGCGGCGGCCGTCGCCGCCCTGCCGCACGAGGCCGAACTCCTGGTCACCGAGAGCTATCCGGAGGCGCCCGCGCACACGGTGCTCCTGATCCGGCCCGACGGACATCTGGTGACGGCGCTCAGCGGGGTGCGGCCCGCCGAGCTCTACGAAGCGGCGCGCTCGGCCCTCGGCGGGCCCGTGCCGGACACCGAGCCCGCGGAGAGCGCGACCCGGGCCTGAACACGCGGGCGGTGGGCTCCCTCACGGTCGGTTGACCGGTGCCCACCGCCATGCTGTACTGCGGAGCGTGACGATCGACACCGATGTGCGCCTGTGGCGGAGGGTCCATATGGACCTGGTCCGCTACGCGGGCTGCATGTGTCGCCCGTCCTGCTGAATTCGCTGTTCCTCCCCCTCACGCGCCCCGCCCTGCTTCGCCGTACCCACGGCCGCCGCGGCGCGCGCCCTTCGCGAACTTCTCAGGACGGTACCCGTGTCCCTGCACACGCCTTCTCCCGGTGCGACCACACTCGCGCCGCCCACCCAGGCCGAACTCCTCGACTTCGTCCGCCGCACCGCCGCGGACCGCGACCTCGTCGCCTCCCTTCCGCTCGATCCCGAAGGCCGTACGTGGGTACGGCTCGACGGTCCCGGCGGCAGCGAGGCCTGGCTCATCGGCTGGCCGCCGGGCACCGGCACCGGCTGGCACGACCACGCCGAATCCGTCGGCGCGTTCCTCACCGCCGCGGGTGAACTGACGGAGCACTCCCTCGCCGCCCGGCTGCCCACTGATGGCTGGAAGACCCTCGAACTGTCCGAAGACGTGGACAGGGAACGGAAGTTGAGCGCCGGCCGGGGCCGCGCCTTCGGCCGCCACCATGTGCACGAGGTCCTGAACGAGTCCCCCACCGAGCACGCTGTCTCGGTGCACGCCTACTACCCGCCGCTCCCGCAGATCCGCCGCTACAGCCGTACCGGCCCCGTGCTGCGCCTGGAGTCGGTGGAACGCCCGGAGGACTGGCAGTGAGCGACCCGACGCCCCCGGTGGGCATCGACGAACTCCTCGAGCGCGTACGGTCCGGCCTCGACCGGGTCGAGCCGGCGGAGGCCTTCGCGGCGGCCTCCGCGGGCGAGGCGCTCCTGGTCGACATCCGGTACGCGGCGCTGCGCGAGCGTGACGGCCTGATCCCCGGCGCCCTCGTGGTCGAACGCAACGAACTGGAGTGGCGCCTCGATCCGCAGGGCAGCCACCGCGCCCCCGAGGCGACCGGCCACGAACTACGGGTCGTGGTCCTGTGCAACGAGGGGTACGCGTCCAGCCTCGCGGCCGCGTCCCTACGGCAGTTGGGGCTGCACCGGGCGACGGACCTGGTGGGCGGTTTCCAGGCATGGCGGACGGCGGGCCTGCCGGTGACACCTGCCTGACAGCCGTGGCTCCGGATGGCTCCGGGCGGAAGGGGGTCCAGGGCGGGGCGAGGTTCCGGACGGGCGGGCGGTTCCGGGCGGGGGCGGTTCCGAGCATAGGGGGCTCCGCACCGGCGGAGCCCCTGCCCTCGAACCCCTGCTTCTCGAACCCTTACTCCTCGAACCCCAAGTCCTCGGTCTCCTCGCCCTCTTCCTCCAGCGCCTGCCGCACCACACGCAGCGCCATGCCCTCCGGGTAGCCCTTGCGGGCGAGCATCCCCGCGAGGCGGCGCAGCCGCTTGTCACGGTCGAGCCCGCGCGTGGAGCGGAGCTTACGGGCGACCAGGTCGCGCGCGGTCTCCTCCTCCTGCTCGGTGTCGAGCTGCCCGACCGCCTCGTCGATCACCGCGGAGTCGACGCCCTTGGTGCGCAGCTCACGGGCGAGCGCCCGGCGGGCAAGACCCCGGCCGTGGTGCCGGGACTCCACCCACGCGTCGGCGAAGGCACTGTCGTTGATGAGCCCGACCTCTTCGAACCGGGACAGCACCTCCTCCGCCACCTCGTCGGGGATCTCCCGCTTGCGCAGCGCGTCGGCCAGCTGCTTGCGCGTGCGCGGGGTCCCGGTGAGCAGGCGCAGACAGATGTTCCGCGCCCGCTCCGCCGGGTCCCCTGACGGCTCCCCGCGCCCGGCCCTCGACGGGTCCGGGGGGCCGTCGTCCTGTGCGGCACCGGACGGGTCCCCGAACCCGCCCCGGCGCCGACGTCCGCGCGGCCCGGCCCCGCCCCGCGCACGTCCACCCCGGCGCGGCCCGTCCGCCGCGCCGTCCCCCGCTTCGCTGTCGTATCCGCCCTCCCCGTACCCGGCGGCTTCGTCCCCCTCGCCGCCCCCGCGCCCCTGGCCCTGGGGGACGGCGGGGTGGGCGTCGAACTCGGCCCAGTCGGTTCGTCGTGTCACGGACTAGCTCTTGGCCGCCGCGGCCTTGGACTTGGCGGCCTTGGGCGCGGGCACCGTCTTGGCCGCGTCCTCGGCGACCGCGGGGGCTGCCGCGTCCGCGGCCGGCTCGGCGGCCGGCTCCTCGGTCTTCTTCACACCGACGCCCAGCTTTTCCTTGATCTTCTTCTCGATCTCGTTGGCCAGGTCGGGGTTGTCCTTCAGGAAGTTGCGCGCGTTCTCCTTGCCCTGGCCGAGCTGGTCGCCCTCGTACGTGTACCAGGCACCGGCCTTGCGGACGAAGCCGTGCTCCACGCCCATGTCGATCAGGCCGCCCTCGCGGGAGATGCCCTGGCCGTAGAGGATGTCGAACTCGGCCTGCTTGAAGGGCGGCGCGACCTTGTTCTTGACGACCTTGACGCGGGTGCGGTTGCCGACCGCGTCCGTGCCGTCCTTCAGGGTCTCGATGCGGCGGATGTCCATGCGCACCGAGGCGTAGAACTTCAGCGCGCGGCCACCGGTCGTGGTCTCCGGCGAGCCGAACATCACACCGATCTTCTCGCGGAGCTGGTTGATGAAGATCGCCGTGGTCTTCGACTGGTTGAGAGCCGAGGTGATCTTCCGGAGCGCCTGCGACATCAGTCGGGCCTGAAGGCCCACGTGCGAGTCGCCCATCTCACCCTCGATCTCCGCGCGCGGCACGAGCGCGGCGACGGAGTCGATGACGATGAGGTCGAGAGCGCCGGAGCGCACCAGCATGTCGACGATCTCGAGCGCCTGCTCGCCGTTGTCCGGCTGCGACAGGATGAGGTTGTCGATGTCGACACCGAGCTTCTTCGCGTACTCGGGGTCGAGGGCGTGCTCCGCGTCCACGAAGGCCACCGCGCCGCCGGCCCGCTGGGCGTTGGCCACGGCGTGCAGCGTCAGGGTCGTCTTACCGGAGGACTCCGGGCCGTACACCTCCACCACACGGCCGCGCGGGATGCCGCCGACGCCGAGCGCGACGTCGAGCGCGGTCGACCCGGTGGGGATGACCTCGATGGGCTCATTCGGCCGCTCGCCCATGCGCATCACTGCGCCCTTGCCGAATTGCCGTTCAATCTGTGCGAGCGCGGCGTCGAGCGCCTTCTCGCGGTCGGTTCCTGCCATGGGTTCCACCCGATTTGCTTGAGTCGATCGCTTCACGTCAAAGACGCTAACGCCTGCCACTGACAATCGGCCTCGACGCCCGTCCGGCCTGTGGATAACTCGAGGCTCCTCGCCCGGTCACTCTCCTCGAATCCCTTGGGATTGTTGGCGAGAGAGCCCCTGGACACTCCATAAGAATGGATGTTCGATTTTGGTGTCAAGCGCACCACGCGGCGCACGGCGCCCTGTCGCATCCGGGACAACACCCTTGCCTCCGAGCAAGCGATGCGGGACGAGAGGGACGAAGTGCGGGTTCAGGTTCGTGGCCGGGGCTCCGGCTGGTGGGCCACATTCGGCCTGATCACCTTCGGGAGGCTGTTCCTGGCCGCCGGGCCGACCGTGGCGGGGATCTCGGTCTCGTATCCGGCCGGCGCCGAGCGGGCCCAGGGCAGGGTGGCTCTTGCGGGACACGCCGCTGCGGCCGCCCAAAAGCGGGTCGAGGTGCTGTACCGCGCCGATTGCCCCGAGGACGCGAGGATCAACGGATTCGTCTCGCTATGGCTGCTGCCGCTGGTCTTCAGCTTGGTCGGGCTGGTGATCACGGGAATCGGCACGGGGATCGCCGCGGCGCGGCACCGCAGCGCGTCGGTCGCGCCCGCACAACCCGCAGCCGCGTCCGCTTAACCCGGCCCGCCCATGGGGGCCGCCAGCCACACCGGATACTCCCCCCGTCGTACGACCAGTGCCTTCGGCCGGACGACGACCCGGCGGGCGTACGCGACGAGCCTTGTCCCCATGGAGACCACGAAGACCACGACGGCCGCGAAGGCCACGAAGGCCGGGACGCCGGAACCCGCGGTTGCCGGGAGGGTCGGCCCCCTGTGGCGCTCGGCCCGCCGGGCCGAGCGCCTGTGCTACGCGACCGGTCTCGTCCTGATCGCCTCCGGCGCCTTCCATCTCGTCGTCCTCGGCGTGGACGGCGGTCCGTGGACCGGGCCGGTCTCCTGGCGCAAGCCGATCACCTTCGGGCTCTCCTTCGGCCTGACCTTGATCGCCCTCACGTGGGTGACGTCGTACCTCCAGGTGGGTTCGCGGCTCAGGAGCGTCCTGCTCGTCGTGTTCGCGGCGGACTGTGTCCTGGAGGTCGGCGGCATCACCCTCCAGGCCTGGCGCGGAGTCCCGTCGCATCTCGACATGGAGACCGCCTTCGACACGGTCGTCTCCATGTCGCTCGCGGTGGGCGGCGGCATCCTGGTCGTGCTCCTGACGGTCTTCACCCTCGCCTCTTTCAGGAACCGTCCGGGCGGCCCCACCGGAATGCCTCTCGCCGTGCGCGCCGGTTTCGCCGTCCTCCTGGTCGCGCTCGCGTCCGGGGCGGCGATGATCGCGCGCGGGGTGGCACTGACACGGGCCGGGCACCAGGAGGCGGCCTATCACTCGACGGCCGCCCTGAAGCCGCTGCACGGAGTGAGCCTGCACGCCGTGCTCGTCCTGCCGGTCCTGGCCTGGCTGATGACCCGTACGTCATGGAGTGACCGCGCCAAGAACCGCGTCATGTATGCGGCCGTGGGCGCCTATGTTGTCGCGGTCCTGGCGGCCGGCGCCTGGGCCGCCCTGACCTACTGAGCCTCGCGCCCGGCCCCGCCCTCCGGTTCCTTCAGCACCCGGCGGGCCCGCGCGAGGAGGGACGCCCCACCGCGCCGCCGATGCCCGTGCACCCGCGGGTCGTCCGTGACGTCGTACCGCTTCACGTACGCCCCCAGGAACGCCTGGAGCGTGGCCACGGCGGGGATCGCGATCAGCGCGCCGACGGCGCCGAGCAGCGCCGTACCCGCGATGACCGAACCGAAGGCGACCGCCGGGTGGATGTCCACCGTCTTCGCGGTCAGCTTCGGCTGCAGCACATAGTTCTCGAACTGCTGGTAGACGACCACGAAGACGAGCACCCACAGCGCGTACCAGGGGTCCACGGTGAAGGCGATCAGCATCGGCAGAGCGCCCGCCAGATACGTGCCGATGGTCGGGATGAACTGCGAGACGAGACCCACCCACACACCGAGCACCGGCGCGTACGGCACATCGAGCGCCGCGAGCAGGATGTAGTGCGCGACCCCGGAGATCAGTGCCATCAGGCCGCGCGAGTACAGGTAGCCGCCGGTCTTGTCGACGGCGATCTCCCAGGCGCGCAGCACCTCGGCCTGCTTCGCGGGCGGCAGCACCGAGCACAGCGCACGCCGCAGCCGCGGCCCGTCGGCGGCGAAGTAGAACGAGAACAGCAGGATCGTCAGGAGCTGGAAGAGGCCGCCGAGCACCTGCGCCGACACGTCCAGGACGCCGGTCGCGCTGTTCTGCACGTACTTCTGGAGCCAGTCCGAGTGCAGCAGGCTGTCCTGGACCTCGACCCTGTTGAGGTCCGTGTGAAACGTCTGGTTGACCCAGCTGATGACCTGGTCGAGGTATTTCGGGAAGTCCTCGACCATGTCCACGATCTGGCCCGCGAGCATCGATCCGAGCAGCACCACGAAGCCGGCGCCGACGACCATGACGGCCAGAAAGACGAGCGCCGTGGCCAGCCCGCGGCGCATCCCGCGCCCGGCCATCCAGCTCACCGCGGGCTCCACGGCGAGGGCCAGGAAGAACGCGATCAGGATGTTGATCAGCAGCCCGGTCAGCTGGTGGAAGGCCCAATTGCCCAGCTGGAAGCAGGCGACGAGAGCCAGCGCCAGCACCATCGCGCGCGGCAGCCAGCGCGGCATGCCCGCGCGCGGGCTCGGCGCCGCGCCCGGCGGCCGCTCGGGCGGCGTCGTGCCGGGCGGAGCGGCGTCAGCCGCCACCTGGAGGTTCTCGTCTGTCGCTGCCACGGTGCCAGTCTCGCCCACGTCACCGACAATCGGTGGCCGCCCCCGTTTCTCCATCCCGTTCAGCGCTTCTCGGCCGGGACATCCATGGTGGTGCACACCACACGCCAGACGTCCTTCGCCTCCCAGCCGGCGTCGAGCGCCTCCTGGACGGTGCGCCCGCCGAGGCCCGCCATCACGTGATCGCGCGCGAAGGTGTCCGCGTACCCGGAACCGAAGTGTTCCGCCATCTGCTGCCAGAAGACCGTCAACCGCATGACTCCAGTATCCCGCCCCTGAGAGTGCAGCCGGGCCCGGGAGGGTTGCCGAGAACGCTTTCCGCCCTACGGTCGGTGCATGGCCGAAACCGGAGCTTCCCCACTCCCCTCATCGCCCTCGGCACGCTCCCCGCTCTCCCGTGCCGAACCGTTCGTCTGGCTGACCGCGCGCGTGCTGGAACAGCGCCGCTTCACCTACCACTTCCTGGAGGGCTCGACCGCCGCGGCCGACGCCGTCGAGACCGCACTGGCCGCTTACCGCAACGAGGACGAGGGCTACGGACACGCCCTCGAACCCGATCTGCGCGGCCCGGTCAGCCAGCCCCTCGCCACCGGTCACGCGCTGCGCGTCCTGGACTCCGTCGGACGGTGCTCGGGGCAGCGCGTGGAGCGCGTCTGCCGCTACCTCACCGCCGTCTCGACCCCGGAAGGCGCCCTTCCAGCGGTGCATCCCAGCCAGCGCGGCTATCCCTGCGCCCCGTTCGTGCCCGTCGTCGACGACCCGCCGGGCGCCCTGCTCGCCACCGGACCCGTCGTCGGCCTACTGCACCGCAACGAGGTGTGGCACGCCTGGCTGTTCCGCGCGACGGACTTCTGCTGGGCGGCCATCGAGTCCCTGAAGACGTCGCATCCGTACGAGGTGGAGGCCGCGGTCGCCTTCCTCGACAGCGTCCCGGACCGCTCACGCGCGCGGGCGGCCGCCGACCGGATCGGCCGTCTCGTCCGGGAGCAGCGACTCGTGGTGCTCGATCCGGCGCGCCTGGACGACGCTCCGGTCGCTCCCGGGTACGCCCCGGGCGAGCACCACTTCCCGTACGACTACGCGAGGGCCCCCGAGTCATTGGCGCGCTCCTGGTTCACCGACGAGGAGATGGCGCTGTCGCTCGACCACCTGGAGCGCGAACAACAGCAGGACGGCGGCTGGCCGGTCCGCTGGCGGCAGTGGGCGCCCGGCACCGCCCTGGAGGCGCGCCCCATGGTGACGATCGAGGCGCTGCGCACGCTGCGCGCGTACGGGCGTCCTCTGTAGAAGCCCGGTTCTCGGCTGGTCAGCGCCTGTTCGTAGCCACCTTGTAGTCGTCGGCTTGTACTCGCGCCGGCTTATACGCGCCGGTATGTACGCGCCGGCTTATAGGCGTCAGCTTTCGGAGTCGCGCAACAAGAGAGCCGCGAGCGCGAGCGCCGTGCCACGCGGTGACGACAGGTCGATGCCGGTCTGGTCGGCGATCTTCGCGAGCCGGTTGTCGACGGTGTTCGGGTGCAGCCCGAGCGCCGCGGCGGTCGCCCTGCGGTCCTGCTGGTGCGCCAGGTGGGTGCGCAGCGTCTCCAGGAGCTCGGGCCGCTCGGCGACCGGGTCGAGCAGCGCGGCGATGCGGTCGCTGCTCTCGTTGCGGCGCGAGAGGTGGTACTCCAGCAGAACGTCGTCCAGGCGGTGCAGGCCCGGGGGCATCCCGCACGCGCGCGCGATGCGCAGGATCTCGGTCGCGGTGCGCCCCGCGTCGGTGATGTCCTCGGGCCCGGCCGCCGGCACCGCGGCCACCCTCATCTGAAGGCCGCTGGCCTTGCTCAGGCGGCGCGACAGGTCCTCGGGCGGAGCGCTGTCGTCGGGGACGATGACCCGGCCTCCGTCGCCGTCCAGGAGCGCCAGGACGTCCACGCCGAAGGTGTGGTCGAGGACGGTCTGCACGCGCCGCAGCCGGCGCCGGACAGCGACGGGCCCTTCGGCGGGCGGCCGGTCGAGACCGAGCGCCAGGACGAGCGCGGGCCCTTCGAGGCGGAGCTGGTCGAGGAGCACATGCCCGGGCGGGACCATCCCGTCGAGCAGCCCGCGCACCAACGACCGCTGCTGTGCCCGCTGTTCGGCCTCCAGGGCGGACCGCTCGTCGAGGTAGGTCTCGGCGACGGCGCCCACGATGCCCGGGTGGCTCCGCAGCAGGATGTCGACCAGTTCGACGAGGGCGGCCTCCTCACCGGGCCGCGCCACGTCGCGCAGGGCCTGCCACAGCACGTAGACGCCGAGCGCGTGGGTCCGCAGCAGCAGGTGCAGCGGCATGCCCTCCTCCGCGCGCTGAGCGGCCCGCTCGCGGAACACCCGGTGGCTGCCGGACCGGTCGGGTTCCGGGGCGCCGACGTGACGCAGGAAGAGCCGTACGCCGTGCCGCGCGGTCGCCGCGATCTCCAGGTCCTTGACGTCGTCGGGCAGCTCCGCGTACCCGGGCAGCTCCTCGAAGGACTCCCGGGCCATCCGGCGGGCGAGTTCATTGACGCGCGGTTCGCAGCGCGCGGCGAGCGAGCGCGCCTCGGGCGACAGGGACACGGTTCCTCCCTCGTCCGGTGCGGGCGCCTCCTTGTGACGCGTCACATTACCCAGCCGACCTGTATGTGACGCGGAGTGGTGTTCCACGTCACAAGGGGCGCCTTAACTCGTGTGCAGCCGCTGGACGACAGCCCCTCGCACCCCGAGGGGCAGCCCGTACATGGAGGAGCCGCGCACATGACCCACCACAACGCAGCTGACAAGAAGGCAGCCGATTACACCGCCTACATAGATCGCGTCTGGCAGGGCTCGGACACGCTCCTCCCTCATTTGTCGGGCGCGTTCTCCGCGGAGGAACTGGTGCGGCTGCGTCCCGGCGTCGGCTTCTTCCCCGCCTTCGCCAACGTGTCGGCCTTCGACACCGGCGACGGCGTGGTGCTCGTCGACTCCGGTGACTTCCGTACGGCGCGGCAACTGCACGCCGCCGTCAAGGGATTCGACGCGGGGCCGGTGCGCTCCGTGGTCTACACGCACGGTCATGTGGACCACGTCTTCGGAGTGTTCCCCTTCGACAAGGAAGCGAAGGAAACCGGTGCCGCCGCCCCTGAGGTGGTGGCGCACGAAGCCGTGCCGGCCCGCTTCGACCGCTACATACAGACGGCCGGGTACAACTCCTGGATCAACCGCCGCCAGTTCGGTGTGCCCTCCTTGGAGTGGCCCACCACCTACCGCTACCCGGACACCGTCTACCGGGACCGGATGACCTTCCGCCGCGGCGAGTTGACCTTCGAGCTCGTCCACGCGCGCGGCGAGACAGACGACCACACCTACGTGTGGGTACCGGAACTCAAGACGCTGTGCACCGGCGACCTGTTCATCTGGAACACCCCGAACGCGGGCAACCCGCAGAAGGTGCAGCGCTACCCGGAGGACTGGGCGCGCGCCCTGCGCGCCATGCAGGAGCTCGGCGCCGAACTGCTGCTGCCCGGGCACGGCGTGCCCATCGTGGGCGCCGCGCGCGTGAACCGGGCCCTCGACGACACCGCCCGCTTCCTGGAGACGCTGTGCGAGCAGACCAGGGCGCTGATGAACGCCGGTCACCGCCTCGACGCGGTCCTCCACGGCGTGCGCGTCCCGGAGGAGCTCCTGTCGCGCCCCTACCTCCACCCCGCCTACGACGAGCCGGAGTTCGTCGTACGCAACCTGTGGCGGCTCTGGGGCGGCTGGTACGACCAGAACCCGGCACACCTCAAGCCGGCCCCGGAGGCGGCGGTGGCGGCCGAGTTCGCGCAGGCCGCGGGCGGCGCCCCGAACCTGGCACGACGGGCTCTGGAACTGCTCGCGGAGGGGGAGCCGCGGCTCGCCGCACATCTCGCCGAGACGGCGGCCCTGGCGGCGCCCACCGATCCCGAGGTGGCACGCGCGCGTGCCGAGGTCTTCGGGCGCCGCGCGGACGAGGAGACGTCCACCATGGCTCGCGGCGTCTTCGCCTGGGCCGCCGCGGAATCCGCTGCCGTGGTGGAGGGCACCGACGTGGCCACGGAGCTGACGCGCTCCCCCGAAGGCCGCAAGAAGGCCGCCGGAATGATCAGCGTGGGCGTGGTCGCCGACGACGACGCCGACGGGTGCTGCTGATGCGCGGGGCATGGCGCACCACCTGGTTGCTGCTCGCCTTCATGGTGGTGAACTTCGCCGACAAGACCGTCCTGGGGCTCGCGGGCCCGGAGATCCGGGCGGACTTCGGGATCACGCGCCAGGAGTTCGGCACCGCCCAGTCGGCGTTCTTCGCCCTGTTCTCGATCGCGGCCCTCGGTGTCTCGGCCCTCACGAAGCGCGTGGGTACGACACCGCTCCTGCTCGCGCTCGCCCTGCTGTGGTCGGCCGCCCAGCTGCCCATGGTGTGGGGCGCCGCCGGGTTCGGCCTGCTCGTGGCCACCCGCGTCCTGCTGGGCGCCGCGGAGGGCCCCGCGGCGCCGGTCGCGATGCACCACGTGCACGGCTGGTTCCCGCAGCGTGAGCGGGCCCTGCCGACCGCGGTCCTGCTTGTCGGCGCCGCGGCCGGGGTCGCCGTGGCGTCACCGGTGCTCAGCTGGGTGATCACGCACTGGGGCTGGCGCTGGTCGTTCGGCGTGGTCGGCCTCATGGGCATCGCCTGGGCCGCCGCGTGGCGCGTATGGGGTACCGAAGGACCGCTGGCTCCCCCGGTGGGCAAGGAACCGGCGCACTCACCACAGGACACGCTCGTCGTGCCCCTGCGGCGCATCCTGCTCTCGCCCACCTTCCTGACCGCGGCCTTCGGCTCGTTCGCCGCCTACTGGTCGATGAGCACGCTGCTGACGTGGGCGCCCGACTACTTGGAGAGCGTCATCGGCTGGGACCTCCATCAGGCGAGCACGATGGTCGGCGTGGGGGCGCTCGCCAATGGCGTCATCCTTCTGGTGCACGGCCTCCTGTCACGCCGCTCCGCGCTGCGCGTCACCCCGCCGCGCATCCCTGTAGGCGCGGGTGCGGGCATCCTTGTCGCGATCGCGGGCTGTGCCACCGCCGTGTACGGGACGACCGACTCGCTCGTGGTGAAGGTGCCCATGATGATGGGCCCGATGGCCCTCGCCATGGTGATGCTCACCGTCGCGTCCACGGCCTGCGCCCGCATCGCACCCCCGTCGCAACGAGGGGTGGTCCTGGGTGTGTTGACCTCCGTGTACGCCCTGGGCGGCATCCTGTCGCCGCTGGTCCTCGGCGGCATGGTGGACAGCGCCGCGACCGTCACCGCCGGCTACGAGCACGGCTGGCTGCTCACCTCCGGGCTGCTGGTGACCGGCGGCGTCCTCGCGGCCCTCTTCTGCCGCCCGGAGCGCACCGCCCGACGCCTGGGCGTTCCGGAGGCGCCGAGCGGGGCTGCGCCGGTCCCCGTGGCGCACTGAGAGCCTGTCTTCGAACCCTGTCTTCGAACCCCCGTCTGCGCCCCGACGCCCGGCGCGTCAGCCGGTGAGCGCCCGCAGCCCCGCGGTGACCACCACGGCGACCGCGACGACCACCAGGAAGGGCGCCCGCAGCACCAGCGCCAGGGCGGCCGCGGCGAGCCCGGCCGCCTTGGCGTCGAGGACCAGGGTGCGCCCGTCCGCGAAGGTCTGCTGAGCCGTGAGCGCGGCCAGCAGCGCGACGGGCAGCAGCGCGGCGAGGCGCCGCACCATGGGCCGTTCCAGGGCGCCCGCGGGTACCAGCAGGCCGATGAGCTTGGCGGCGTAGCAGCCCACCGCGGTGACGCCGATGGCGATCCAGATGTTCAACGGTCCGCTCCTTGCGTCGTGTTGGAGGCATCGGCCTGGCGCCGACCTTGTATGTAGAGCACGGCGGGCGCGGCGAGCGCGGCCACGAGCACGGGTACTCCGGCAGGCAGCACGGGCAGCAGACCGAGCCCCAGCACGACGGCGATCCCGGCGACCACGCGCTCCGTGGCGGTCTTCACCATGGGGGCGAGCAGCGCCAGGAAGACGGCCGGCCCGGCCGCGTCGATCCCCCAGGCATCCGTGTCACCGATGGCCTCGGCCCCGAGGGCGCCGAGCAAAGTGGTGAGGTTCCACAGCGCATACAGGGTCAGCCCTGTGACGGTGAAGCCGATGCGCACGCTGCGCCGTGTCGGCTGGGCGAGCGCGACGGCGGAGGTCTCGTCGATGACCCAGTGCGCGGCGAAGGGCCGCACCGCGCGCGGGAGAGCGAGCAGTTGGGAGAGCCGCAGCCCGTAGAACGCGTTGCGCACGCCCAGGAAGAACGCTCCCGCGGCTGCCGTGAGCGGGTTGCCGCCGGCCGCGAGCGCGCCCACGAGCGCGAACTGCGAGGCCCCGGTGAAGACAAGAAGGCTGAGCGCACAGGTCTGGAGCACGCTGAGGCCGCTGCCCGCCGAGGTCACTCCGAAGGCGAACCCGGAGAGTCCGACGGCGACGCCGACGCCGAGCGCGTCCCGCACGACGGCGGCATCGGCCTTGTCAGCCGCTGCTCCGTGCCCGGCAGGGGCGCCTTCTTCTGTTCGTATGTCTGCGGATGCTGTCTGTTCTGCCACGTCTCGGACGGTACGAGAAGGCCGCCGCCGGAGTCTTGTACGTTCTTGCGCTCACGCTGGTACGCCCCTGGTGGCACCCCCACGATCCGGGTGAAGTGCCGGTTCAGGTGCGGCTGGTCGGTGAAGCCGACGGCCGTGGCGGCGTCCGCGGGCGGGGTGCCCGCCTCCAAGAGGCGCCGTGCGGTCCGCACCCGCGCGTTGGTGAGCCAGGTGTGCGGCGGCATCCCGTACGCGTCACGGAACGCGCGCAGCAACGCGAACGGACTGGAACCAAGCTCGGCGGCCAGCGCCTCCAGGGACGGCGGATCGACCATCCGCTCGCCGAGCACCTCACGCGCGCGTGCCGCCGCCCGCGCCCCGGCGGACCGTCGCGGCCGCTGGGCGAGGGACGTGCCGTGGTCGCGCAGCAGCCGGGCGAGCACGACCCGCAGGAGGCTGTCGGCCGCCAGCGCGTTGCCCTGCTCGGCCGCCCGGTGCACCTCGCTGATCAAGTGCGAGGCCTGGGGGTCGGCGACGATGGTCTCGCCGAAGGCCGCGGTGCCCCGCACGGTGGTGGTCTCGGCGGCGATCTCCGCGACGACGTCCGCCGACGGGTAGAGCGTGAAGTACGACCAGCCGTCGGGGCCGCCCGCCCGCGCGGTGTGCGCCACCTCCGGGTTGATCATGACGACGCTGCCCGGCTCCGCGTACAGGGTGCCGTCGGGCATGCCGACCTCTTCGACGCCCCGGGTGACCGCGCCGAACACGTACCCGTCGTGGCTGTGGCGCGGGAACGTGTGCCGCAGGTACCGGGCACGGAGCAGGTCGAGGCCCGGCAGACTCTCGTACCGCCAGTGCCGCGCCCATTCGCCGTCGTCCGCCATACCTCCATTCTGCGGTACGCCGGATCGGCCGTTTGCCCAGGTCACGGCCGTTGTCAGTGGCGGGGTGCAGGATGGGGGCATGGTCAGGTCCACCCCAGGGGCCCACAGCGCCCACGACGCCCTCGGCGGCTTCTCCCCCGCGACCCGCGGCTGGTTCACGGGGGCCTTCCCCGCGCCCACGTCCGCGCAGGCCGGGGCGTGGCAGGCGATCGGCGCGGGTTCGGACGTGCTGGTCGTCGCCCCGACCGGCTCGGGCAAGACGCTCGCCGCGTTCCTGGCCGCCCTCGACCAGCTGGCGTCGACACCGCCCCCGGCCGACCCCAAGAAGCGCTGCCGTGTCCTGTACGTATCGCCGCTGAAGGCCCTCGCGGTCGACGTGGAGCGCAATCTGCGCAGCCCGCTGACCGGGATCCGCCAGGAGGCCGTGCGCCTGGGCCTGCCCGAGCCCGAGGTGAAGGTCGGCATCCGCTCCGGGGACACCCCGCCCGCCGAGCGCCGCGCCCTGGCAACGCGCCCGCCGGACATCCTGATCACGACGCCCGAGTCGCTGTTCCTGATGCTGACGTCGGCGACCCGGGACGCGCTGACCGGTATCGAGACGGTGATCCTGGACGAGGTGCACGCGGTGGCCGGCACCAAGCGCGGCGCCCACCTGGCCCTCTCCCTGGAGCGGCTCGACGAGCTGCTGCCCCGCCCGGCCCGCCGCATCGGCCTGTCGGCGACGGTCCGCCCGGTCGACGAGGTGGCGCGGTATCTGTCGCCGCAGCGCAAGGTGGAGATCGTCCAGCCGCCGTCCGGGAAGGAGTTCGACCTGTCGGTGGTCGTCCCGGTCGAGGACCTGGGCGAGCTGGGCGGCTCCCCGGTCGCCGACTCCGACCAGAAGGCCGAGCGTCCCTCGATCTGGCCCTCCGTGGAGGAGCGCATCACGGACCTCATCGAGGCCCACCGCTCGACGATCGTCTTCGCCAACTCCCGCCGCCTGGCGGAGCGGTTGTGCAACAGGCTGAACGAGATCGCGTACGAGCGCGCCACCGGTGAGGCCCTGCCCGAGGCCCACTCCCCGGCCGAGCTGATGGGCGGTTCCGGCGCGGCGACCGGCGCCCCCACCGTCATCGCGCGCGCCCACCACGGATCGGTCTCCAAGGAGCAGCGCGCGCTCGTGGAGGAGGACCTGAAGGCGGGCCGGCTTCCTGCCGTCGTGGCCACGTCCAGCCTGGAGCTCGGCATCGACATGGGCGCGGTCGACCTCGTCGTCCAGGTCGAGTCACCGCCCTCCGTGGCCTCCGGTCTGCAACGCGTCGGGCGTGCGGGCCACCAAGTAGGCGCGGTCTCCACGGGAGTGGTGTTCCCGAAGTACCGGGGCGACCTGGTGCAGTCGGCGGTCGTCACCGAGCGCATGCGGTCCGGCTCCATCGAGTCCCTCAGGGTCCCGGCCAACCCGCTGGACGTCCTGGCCCAGCAGCTGGTCGCGATCACCGCCCTCGACACCTGGCAGGTGGACGACCTCCTGGCCCTGGTCCGCCGCGCCGCCCCCTTCGCCTCGCTCCCCGAGTCGGCGTTCACCGGCGTGCTCGACATGCTTGCGGGCCGCTATCCGTCCGACGCGTTCGCGGAGCTGCGGCCGCGCGTGGTGTGGGACCGCGTCGCCGGCACCGTCACGGGCCGCCCCGGGGCGCAGCGCCTGGCCGTCACCTCCGGGGGCACCATCCCGGACCGTGGCCTCTTCGGCGTCTTCCTCGCGGGCGCCGACCCCAAGAAGGGCGGCGGCCGCGTCGGCGAGCTCGACGAGGAGATGGTCTACGAGTCCCGTGTGGGGGACGTGTTCACGCTCGGCACCAGCTCCTGGCGCATCGAGGACATCACGCGCGACCGTGTCCTCGTCTCGCCCGCTCCCGGAGTCCCCGGCCGGCTGCCGTTCTGGAAGGGCGACCAGCTGGGCCGCCCGCTCGAACTGGGGCGTGCGGTGGGCGCGTTCCTGCGCGAGGTCGGCTCCGCGAAGCCCGACGACGCGCGCGAGCGCCTCGCCACAGCGGGCCTCGACACCTGGGCCGTGGAGAACGTGCTGTCGTACCTGGCCGAGCAGCGCGAGGCCTGCGGCCACATCCCGGACGACCGCACGATCGTGGTCGAGCGGTTCCGTGACGAGCTGGGCGACTGGCGCGTCGTCGTCCACTCCCCCTTCGGCGCCCAGGTGCACGCCCCGTGGGCGCTCGCCCTGGGGGCCCGCCTGAGCGAGAAGTACGGCATGGACGCCCAGGTCATGCACGCCGACGACGGCATCGTGCTGCGCCTGCCCGACGCCGACCTGATGGGCCTCGACCTCCTCGACCAGGAGCCTTCCAAGCCGGGCATGGAGTACGACGCCGAGCAGGCCCCCATCGGAGCGGCCGACGTCGCCTTCGACAAGGGGGACGTGGACCAGATCGTCACCGACCAGGTGGGCGGCTCGGCCCTGTTCGCCTCCCGCTTCCGCGAGTGCGCCGCCCGCGCGCTGCTGCTCCCCAAGCGCAACCCCGGCAAGCGCACGCCGCTGTGGCAGCAGCGCCAGCGCGCGTCCCAACTCCTTCAAGTGGCCAGCGAGTTCGGCTCCTTCCCGATCGTCCTGGAGGCCGTGCGGGAGTGTCTCCAGGACGTCTTCGACGTGCCGGGCCTCGCGGAGCTCATGGGGGACATCGAGTCCCGCAAGGTCCGTCTCGTCGAGGTCACCACCCCCGAGGCGTCCCCCTTCGCCCGCTCCCTGCTGTTCGGCTACGTCGCGCAGTTCCTCTACGAAGGCGACTCCCCGCTCGCCGAGCGCCGCGCGGCGGCGCTGTCCCTGGACGCCCGCCTCCTCGCGGAGCTCCTGGGCCAGGCCGAGCTGCGCGAGCTGCTCGACGCGGACGTCCTGGCCGAGCTGGAGCAGGAGTTGCAGTGGCGCACGGAGGACCGCCGCATCAAGGATGCCGAAGGCGTCGCCGACCTGCTGCGCCTCCTCGGCCCGCTCACCGACGCCGAGTTGGCCGAGCGCGGCGCCGAGCCCGGCTGGGCCGAGGACCTGGCCGCGTCCCGGCGCGCGATCCGTGTGCGCATCGCGGGCGCCGACCACTGGGCGGCGATCGAGGACGCGGGCCGGCTGCGCGACGCCCTGGGCACGGCCCTGCCCGTAGGCGTCCCGGAAGCGTTCACGGAGCCCGTCAAGGACCCGCTCGGCGACCTCCTGGCCCGCTACGCCCGCACCCACGGCCCGTTCACGTCGACCCGCGCGGCGGCCCGCTTCGGCCTCGGCGCCGCGGTCACCGAAGGCGCCCTCCAGCGCCTCGCGGCGAACGGACGGGTCGTCCAGGGCGAGTTCCACCCGGCGGGCATCGGCCAGGAGTGGTGCGACGCCGCCGTCCTGCGCCGCCTGCGCCGCCGCTCGCTCGCGGCACTGCGGCACGAACTGGAACCGGTGCCGCCCGCGGCCCTGGCCCAGTTCCTGCCCCAGTGGCAGCACGTGGGCGGCCACGGCCTGCGCGGCATCGACGGCCTGGTCCGCGCCGTCGAGCAACTCCAAGGCGCCTCGGTCCCCGCCTCCGCCCTGGAGAAGCTCGTCCTGCCCTCCCGGGTCTCCGGCTACGCCCCGGCGATGCTGGACGAACTCACCGCATCCGGCGAGGTGTTGTGGGCCGGCGCAGGCTCTCTCCCCGGCAAGGACGGCTGGGTCAGCCTGTATCTCGCCGACACGGCACCGCTCCTCCTGCCGGCCCCGCACCCCCTGGAGCCGACGGCGCTGCACCAGTCGGTCCTGGACACCCTCTCCGGCGGCTACGGCCTGTTCTTCCGCCAGATCGCCGACCAGGTCCGTGCCACGACGCACCCGGAGGCCACCGACCCCCAACTGGCCGACGCCCTCTGGGAGCTGGCCTGGTCGGGCCGCCTGACGAACGACACCCTGGCCCCGATGCGCGCCCTCCTCGGCTCGGGCCGCACCGCGGGCTCCACCGCCCACCGTGCCCGCCGCGCGGTCCCCCGAGGCCGTTACGGAAGCCTGACTGGAGCCGCCCGCCCCACCTCGCGCTCGGGCCCGCCCACGGTCGCGGGCCGCTGGTCCCTGCTGCCCGCCCTGGAGGCCGACCCCACGGTCCGCGCCCACGCCCTGGCCCGCACCCTCCTCGACCGGCACGGCGTGGTGACCCGGGGCGCAGTCGCCGCGGAGGGCGTCGAGGGCGGTTTCTCGGCGACGTACCGGATCCTGTCCGTCTTCGAGGAGAGCGGCCAGGCCCGGCGCGGCTACGTGGTGGAGGGTCTCGGCGCGGCCCAGTTCGCGATGGACGGCGCGGTGGACCGCCTGCGCGCGGCGGCGAACGCACGGGAGCGCGGCGCGACCCCGCCCGACCCGTACGCGGCCCCCGAAGCCCCCGCCCCGAAGACCGCCGCGCCCCGCGCCCTCGTCCTCGCCGCCGCCGACCCGGCGAGCGCGTACGGGGCGGCCCTGCCCTGGCCGGAGCCCCCGGCCGGCGTGAACCACAAGCCGGGCCGCAAAGCGGGCTCCCTCGTGGTCCTGGTCGACGGCGAGCTGACGCTCTACATGGAGCGCGGCGGCAAGACCCTCCTGGCCTGGCCCGCGCCGGAGGGCGCCGACACCACGGCTGCCCCCGCCACCCTCACCGCCGCCCAGCTGGGGCAGGACCCCCGCCTGCCGGCTGCCGCCCAGGCCCTGGCCGATGCGGCCCGCTCCGGCGCCCTCGGCACGATCACGGTCGAGCGGATCAACGCCGAGGCCGCGCTCTCCTCCCCGTACGCCCCCCTCCTGGAAGGAGCCGGCTTCCACGCGACCCCACGCGGCCTGCGCCTGCGCGCGTAAAGAAGCACAGCGCCGACAACCGCCCGCCGCCTCAAAGCCCGCCCCCAAGCCCCGCGCCGAAAGCGGACCACCCCGCCTACGCTGGACCCATGCCCGAAGGAGACACCGTCCTCCAGGCCGCGCGGCGGCTGCACACCGCCCTCGCGGGGCAGGTACTCATCCGCTCCGAACTGCGCGTCCCCCGGTTCGCCACCGCCGACCTCACCGGTCGCACCGTCCTGGACGTCACCCCGCGCGGCAAGCACCTGCTGGCCCGGATCGAGGGCGGCCTCACCCTCCACTCGCACCTGCGGATGGACGGCTCCTGGAAGATCTACGCGCCGGGCGAGCGCTGGCGCGGCGGCCCCACGCACCAGATCCGCGCGATCCTCGCCAACGAGGCCCACACCGCGGTCGGCTACCGCCTCCCGGTGGTCGAACTGCTGCGCACCTCCGAGGAGTTCAAAGCCGTCGGCCACCTCGGCCCCGACCTGCTCGGCCCGGACTGGGACCCCGACGCGGCCCTGCGCAATCTCCGCAAGGACCCGGCCCGCCCTCTCGGCGAAGCCCTCCTCGACCAGCGCAACCTCGCCGGGATCGGCAACGTCTACAAGTCCGAGCTCTGCTTCCTCCTGCGGGTCACCCCCTGGCTCCCGGTCGGCGAGCTGCCGTCCGAGACCGCCGAGCGCCTCCCGCTCCTCGCCAAGAAGCTCCTCGAAGCCAACAGCGACCGGCCGAACCGCGTCACCACGGGCCGTCCCCGCCCCGACGAGCGCCTCTACGTCTACGGCCGCGCACCCCGCCCCTGCCTGCGCTGCCGCACCCCGATCCGCGTGGCCGACCAGGGCGACGGCTCCCGCGAGCGCCCCACCTACTGGTGCCCGACCTGCCAACAGGGCCCGTCCCCCATCCCGTAACCCTCAACTCGCGCACGCCAATTGACGACCCGTCAGAATCCCTCGTACGGTCCCCTCATGCCCGTCAAGGCGTACGACCTCACCGGACGCACCTCCTTCGTCACCGGCGCCGCGAGCGGCATCGGCCGCGCCACCGCCGCCCTGCTCGCCGAGGCGGGCGCCACCGTGCACTGCGCCGACCGCGACGCCCAGGGACTGCATGAAACGGCGGCGCTCATCAAAGAGGCCGGCGGCACGGCCCACACCCACACCCTCGACGTGAGCGACCGCGCCCAGGTCGCCGAGGCCGTGGCGAGCGCCGTCACGACCTCCGGCGGGCTCGACATCATGGCCGCGATCGCGGGGATCATGCACAGCAGTCCGGTCCTGGAGACGCGCGACGAAGACCTCGACCGGGTCCTCGCCATCAACTTCAAGGGCGTGCTCTACGCCTGCCAGGAGGCGGCCCGCGCCATGATCGCGGCGGGCACGCGGGGCAGCATCGTCACGATGGCCTCGGGCGCCGTCGACACCGGCGGCCCGGGCCTGCTCTGCTACGGCGCGGCCAAGGCCGCCGTCGTCCAGCTCACCAAGACGCTCGCCACGGAGGTGGGCCCGCACGGCATCCGCGTCAACGCGGTCGCGCCCGGCTGGATCCGTACGCCGATGACGACGCGCCACGACGAGCGCGTCCAGGCCCACACGGAAGCCCTGATGGTGCGAATGTCCCCCTTGGGCCGCGTCGGCGCCCCCGACGACATCGCCCACGCGGTGCTGCACCTCGCCTCGGACGCCGCCTCGTTCACGACGGGTCAGATCCTCCGCCCGAACGGTGGCGTCGCCATGCCCTGGTGATCCACCCCCGCAGCCCCGCCCCCATCTCCCGCCCCGCGCGCACCGCCCGCACCCGCACGCGCCGCGCACCGTGATGCCCCGGCGCTCCCGCGACCCCCGCGGCCCGCGACTTCGGCAGCGCGTGCACCGGCAGCAGGCTGAGCCCCCAGCCCCCGACCGCGACGGCCCCCTCGAAAGCGCCGGCATCCGGCGCGAACGCGAGACGCAGCACGCCCCACCACCACAGCACTCCGAGCGCGACGGCTGGTATCCAGCGCAGCATCGGTATCCGGCGCGCCACCGACCGCCCTGCCACCGCCCGCTCACCTCCGCCCGACCAGTCCGACCCGCCCCGCACACCCCGCCCACCTCGACGCTAAGCGCACCACGCCGCCCCCGACAGGGCGCAACGGGAGCGCGCCGCCGTCACCCGACGCGCCCCCGCCACCCCGCCGCGAAGCTCCGAAGCCACAAAGCTCGGCCGCTCCGCCCTCGCGGACTCAGCCGCGGTTCTCCGCCTGGAACATCCAGTGGTGCTTCTCGAGGTCCGCCGTGACCCCGATGAAGATGTCCTGGCTCACCGGGTCCGCCTCACCGGTCGCCTCGATCCGCTCCCTCATCCGGGTGATGACCGCACCGAGCGCCTGGACGAGCGTGCCCACGGCGTCGGTGTCCTTGACCCACCCCTCGGCCACGGGGCCGATCCCGCTCGACGCCGCCACCGTCCCGGCCCGCCCGTCCGGCGGGACACCCAGCGTCGAGGCGCGCTCGGCCACGGTGTCGGAGTGCAGCCGCGCGGTGTCCACCACCTCGTCGAGCTGAAGGTGCACGGACCTGAACCGCGGCCCCACCACGTTCCAGTGGACCTGTTTCGCCACCAGCGAGAGATCCACCAGGTCCACCAGGGCGCCCTGCAACGCCTCGGACACGGTCTTCAGGTCAGCATCGGACAGCGGGCTCTTCACGACGTACATCCCTCTCCTCCGTCGGCAATCCACTCGGTCAGCGGCTCAGCAACCCACCACTGACGAACCACCATCAAAGATGGCACACATGCACTATTACGGACACGCAGAGGCAAACGGCATGGACTTAGGGCCTGAAGCGCACAGCAGAAAGCCCCGGCCGAGTAACCCGGCCGGGGCTTTCCCCGAACTCACGCTGAGCGCAGACGCTACGCCGCTACGACGTCGACCGCCTCCGCAGGCGCCTTGATCGTCACCCGTTCCGGCGGAACGCCGGTCACGGAGACCGAATTGAGCATCGGACGTACCGGTGCGGGCACCGGCTCCGACGGGACCGCTGCTGCCGACTCGGCCAGCTCGGCGAGGCTGAGCTCGTCGCTCACCTCACGCATCAGCTCGGACATCCGTACGTCAAGCGCGTCGCAGATCGCGGAGAGCAGCTCGGAGGAAGCCTCCTTCTGCCCCCGCTCCACCTCGGAGAGATAGCCGAGCGAGACTCGGGCGGACGAGGAGACTTCGCGCAGAGTACGGCCCTGGCGCTGGCGCTGCCGACGCAGCACGTCACCCAGCAGGCGACGGAGCAGAATCATCGGTGGCTCCCTCCTCGGACCGCGTAGCCGCATCCTTCACGCCCCACCGTACCGCCTCGTGCCGCGGCCGTGCGGGGAGCGATGTCGTGTTCACTCAGGGCTGCAAACATCAAAACCCCCCGTTCTGTTCCGTATCCTGTGCCCGCGCATTCTCAGTACGTTCGCCGGAATGCCCTCCGACCAGCTCTTCCGCGAGCAGCCCAAGCACGCTCCGTACACTCTTCATACGGATTTCCGTGCGGTCGCCGTTCAACCGCAGCCCGGCAACTTTGCGGCTACCAGCGAAATTCCAGGTACTCCCGCGACGCTCGGTTCCCGGCCCCACGACGGCCACGAAAACGGTGCCCACCGGCTGCCCGTCCTGCGGCTCGGGCCCGGCCACGCCGGTGGTGGCGATCCCCCAGTCCGCGCCGAGCGCGGCCCGCACACCCGCCGCCATCTGCAGGGCGACCTCGGGATGGACCGGGCCGTGCGCGGCGAGCAGCTCGGCGTCGACAGCGAGCACCTGGTGCTTGAGCTCCGTCGCGTACGCCGTCACGGACCCGCGGAAGGCCTTCGAGGCTCCCGGCACCGCCACCAGCTCCGCGGCCACGAGACCGCCGGTGAGCGACTCGGCGACGGCGAGGGTCTCCCCTCGCTCCGTCAACAGCCGCAACGCCTCGGCAGCCACGTCCGTCACTTCTCGGCCGCCTCCGTGGACGACTCGGCGGACGCCTTCGAAGCGGCGGCCGCGGCCGCCGCTTCGGCCAGGCCCTCGCGGCGCAGCACGATGGCCTGCCGCACATAGTCGAGCCCGGTGACCACGGTCAGCACGACGGCCACCGCCATCACCCAGAACCGGAAGGTGGCCAGCGGCCCGGTCAGCGCCAGCACATACATGCCGACGGCCGTGCCCTGCGCGAGCGTCTTCATCTTGCCGCCGCGGCTGGCCGGAATGACCCCGTACCGGATCACCACGAACCGCAGCAGGGTGATCCCGAGCTCACGCCCGAGAATGACGCCCGTCACCCACCACGGCAGATCGCCGAGGTACGAGAGACAGATCAGCGCCGCCCCCATGATCGCCTTGTCGGCGATGGGGTCGGCGATCTTTCCGAAGTCGGTGACCAGGTTGTACGTACGCGCCAGATGACCGTCGAAGATGTCGGTGATCATGGCGACGGCGAACGCCGCCCACGCCCACGCGCGCCACGCCGGGTCGTACCCGCCGTCGGCGAGCATGAGCATCACGAACCCCGGCACGAGCAGCAGCCGCACCATGGTCAGGATGTTGGCGATGTTCCACAGGCTGGCCTGATCGACGGCCGCAGCGCCCAGCTTGCCGCCGGGCGCAGGCCTGCCGGTCCCGCCCGCAGCGGATGCCGGCACTCCGGTCATCTGCCCGCCTCCTCGGTACGGTCGAGCGGTTCGGCCACGAGGTCCACGCCCTCGGTGCCGACCACCTTTGCCTCGACCATACGGCCGACGGTCAGACCCGTGCCGCCCGTGAGCCGCACCTGTCCGTCCGTCTCGGGCGCCTGGTGCGCGGCGCGGCCGAGCACACCGTCGCCGTCCGCGGACTCGTCCACGGACTCGACGAGCACCGAGACGGTCTCACCGAGACGGTCCTCGGCCCGCTGCGACACCAGCTGCTCGGCGAGGCGCGAGATGTGCGCGAGGCGCTGCGCGACGACGTCCTCGTCGAGCTTGTTCTCGTACGTGGCCGCTTCCGTGCCCTCTTCGTCGGAGTAGCCGAACACGCCGATGGCGTCGAGCCGCGCCCCGTTCAGGAACCGCTCCAGCTCGGCGAGGTCGCTCTCGGACTCCCCGGGGAAGCCCACGATGAAGTTCGAGCGGACACCGGCCTGCGGGGCCTTGCTCCGAATGGTGTCGAGCAGTTCCAGGAAGCGGTCGGTGTCGCCGAAGCGACGCATCGCGCGCAGCACGCCCGGCGCCGAGTGCTGGAAGGAAAGGTCGAAGTACGGCATGACCTTGTCGGTTCCCGTGAGGACATCGATCAGTCCCGGTCGCATCTCGGCAGGCTGCAGGTAGCTCACGCGCACCCGCTCAATCCCGTCGACCCCGGCCAGCTCGGGCAGCAGCGACTCCAGGAGACGGATGTCACCGAGGTCCTTGCCGTACGAGGTGTTGTTCTCGGAGACGAGCATGACCTCCTTGACACCCTGCTCGGCGAGCCACCGCGTCTCGTTGAGTACGTCGCTGGGGCGGCGCGAGATGAAGGAGCCGCGGAACGACGGGATGGCACAGAAGGTGCAGCGCCGGTCGCAGCCGGAGGCCAGCTTCACGGAGGCGACGGGCGCCCCGTCGAGCCGGCGGCGCAGCGGCGCGCGCGGCCCGGACGCGGGCGCGAGCCCGTCGGGCAGGTCCACCGGCGCGTGCCCGGGCAGGGCGACATCGGCCCCGGCGTCCTGGCGCTCGGCCGGGCTGATGGGGAGCAGCTTGCGGCGGTCACGCGGGGCGTGCGCCTCCACGTTGCCACCCGCGAGGATGGTCTGGAGGCGGCCGGAGATGTCCTTGTAGTCGTCGAAACCGAGCACGCCGTCGGCCTCGGGCAGCGCCTCGGCGAGCTCCTTGCCGTAGCGCTCGGCCATGCAGCCCACGGCCACGACGGCCTGGGTTCTGCCATGGCCCTTGAGGTCATTGGCTTCGAGGAGGGCGTCGACGGAGTCCTTCTTCGCGGCCTCGACGAAGCCACAGGTGTTCACGACGGCGACATCGGCGGCCTCGGCGTCCTCGACGAGCTCCCAGCCGTCCGCCTCCAAGCGGCCTGCGAGCTCCTCCGAGTCCACCTCGTTACGGGCGCAGCCAAGAGTGACAAGTGCGACGGTACGGCGTTCGGGCATGGACTCAAGACTACTTCGTTCCACTGACACCCCTCGCCGCGAGGGGTTACCCCAAGATCACTGGAGCCGTCCGTCAGCCGACTTCGGGGTCGCCCTTGGTGTAGGTCAGGCGCTCGACCTGCCCCGGCTGGAACTCGTCCTCGATCTCCTTGCCGTTCACGAACAGCTGGATGGCACCGGCGTCACCGAGAACGAGATCGACCTTCTGGCTGTCCTGGAAGGTCTTCGACTGGCCCTTTTCGAGCAGCCCGTCGTACAGGATCCGCCCGTTGTGGTCCTTCGCGGAGATCCAGCTGCGCCCGTCCGGCGCGCTGATCTTGACCGTGACCTTGTCCCGGGGGGCAGCCGCGATCGCGCTGTCCGACGGGTCCGGCTTCGGGTCCGCGGGCTTCTTGGTGGGGCTGGGCTTGGGGTTCGCCGGCTTGCTGGTCGCGGGCGTGGAGCCCTCGGCGGCCTGCTGCTTGTCACCGCCGTCGTCCCCGCCGTTGACCGCCGTGTAGCCCACGAAGGCGATGACGGCGACGATCGCGGCGACCATGGCGGCCGTCCAGTTCGGGCGGCGCGGCTCGGACCGGATGCGCTCGGCCTCGAACAGCGGCGTGGCCGGCGTCGGCGCGGGCCGGCTGCCGTGCTCCGCGCCGTACTGCTCGAGCAGCGGTTCGGGATCGACCCCGACGGCGCGCGCGAGGGTGCGGATGTGGCCGCGGGCGTACACGTCGCCGCC
The DNA here is from genome assembly GCF_040679615.1 of Streptomyces sp. NPDC052225. Lineage (NCBI taxonomy): Bacteria > Bacillati > Actinomycetota > Actinomycetes > Kitasatosporales > Streptomycetaceae > Streptomyces > Streptomyces sp. NPDC052225. The sequence goes on from NZ_JBFAVD010000008.1 coordinate 255,343, forward strand.
GCAGCGCGAGAAGTCGTCCTGCTCGATGGCGTGCACGATCGGGATGCGCACCCGCGTCGACTGGCTGATCTCGTCGACGGTCAGGCCCGCGTCGATCCGTGCCTGCTGAAGGGCACGGCCGACCGACGGCCGGTCGTCCATGGGCGGGATCCGGTCTTCCGAAGGGCGGTCGTCTTCAGGGGAGTTGCCGATGGACACGGGGGCGCCTTTCGAGCGTGTAGCCACCTGCTGGAGGTTCAGTCTAGGGGGGGTACGAAAGGGTGGGGCAACCGGGCGGTCGGACTTTGTACGCCATCGGAGCCATCAGTACCGCCCGACATCCTGATGGTGGGACATGGAGCTGTCCCCTCCTCAACTTGACGTACTCGAAAGGGAAACGGTTGCCTCCGCCGCCCTTACGAGTGATATCGAAAGAGAAACGTTCTAGGACTGAGCCTCCCCGCGGATCACCGCGAGCACTCCATCGAGTTCGTCCGCCTTCACGAGCACGTCACGCGCCTTCGAGCCCTCGCTGGGCCCCACGATGTTCCGCGACTCCATGAGGTCCATCAGCCGCCCGGCCTTGGCGAAGCCCACGCGGAGCTTGCGCTGGAGCATCGAGGTGGAGCCGAACTGGGTCGACACGACCAGTTCGGCCGCCGCGCACAGCAGCTCCAGGTCGTCGCCGATGTCCTCGTCGATCTCCTTCTTCTGCTTGGTGCCCACGGTGACGTCGTCCCGGAAGACAGGCGCCATCTGGTCCTTGCAGTGCTGCACGATGGCGTGGATCTCGTCCTCCGTGACGAAGGCGCCCTGCATACGGGTCGGCTTGTTCGCCCCCATGGGCAGGAAGAGCCCGTCGCCCTTACCGATGAGCTTCTCGGCTCCGGGCTGGTCGAGGATGACGCGGCTGTCGGCGAGCGAGGAGGTCGCGAAGGCGAGGCGCGAGGGCACGTTCGCCTTGATCAGACCGGTGACGACGTCGACGGACGGCCGCTGTGTGGCGAGCACCAGGTGAATACCGGCCGCGCGCGCGAGCTGCGTGATGCGCACGATCGAATCCTCCACGTCCCGCGGCGCGACCATCATCAGGTCGGCGAGCTCGTCGACGATCACCAGCAGATACGGGTACGGCTTGAGCTCGCGCTCACTGCCCTCGGGCGTCTTGAGCTTGCCGTCCTTGACCGCCTGATTGAAGTCGTCGATGTGCCGGTAACCGAAGGCCGCGAGGTCGTCGTAGCGCAGATCCATCTCGCGGACGACCCACTGGAGCGCCTCGGCGGCCCGCTTGGGGTTGGTGATGATCGGCGTGATGAGGTGCGGGATCCCCTCGTACGCGGTGAGCTCCACGCGCTTGGGGTCGACGAGGACCATCCGTACGTCCTCGGGGGTCGCCCGCACCATGATCGAGGTGATCAGACAGTTGATGCAGGACGACTTACCGGAACCCGTCGCACCGGCGACAAGGATGTGCGGCATCTTCGCCATGTTCGCCATCACGTAGCCGCCCTCGACGTCCTTGCCGAGCGCGACCAGCATCGGGTGGTCGTCCTCGGCCGCGTCCGCGAGGCGCAGCACGTCACCGACGTTGACCATCTCGCGGTCGGTGTTCGGGATCTCGATGCCGACCGCGGACTTGCCGGGGATCGGGCTGATGATCCGGACGTCCGGGGAGGCGACGGCATACGCGATGTTCTTGGCGAGGGCCGTGATCTTCTCGACCTTCACGGCGGGCCCGAGCTCGACCTCGTAACGCGTGACCGTCGGACCACGGGTGAAGCCGGTGACGGCCGCGTCGACCTTGAACTCGGTGAAGACGGTCGACAGCGACTCCACGACGGCGTCGTTGGCCGCGCTGCGCGACTTGCCGGGCCCGCCGCGCGTGAGCAGGTCGAGCGAGGGCAACGCGTACGTGATGTCGCCGGCGAGCTGAAGCTGCTCGGCGCGCGGCGGCAGATCGCGGTGCCCGTCGGGCGCGGACTTGGTCAGGTCGGGCACGGCGAGCTTGGAGGGGGTGGGCTCCGGCTCCGCGGGGACCGGCCCGGCCTTCTTGGCGCGGGCCGTCGGCACGGGCGCCGTGCGCTCCGGAGCGGGCGCCTCTCCCGTACGCTCCCCGCGCTCGACACCGACGCCCTGGGTCAGGTCGGCGACGAGCGGCGACGGCGGCATGCCGTGCAGCACCGCACCGTCCAGCGCGGCGGCAGCGGCGGCGGCCACGTCGACGGCGTCCATCGGGCGCTCCATGGCGGGCTGCACCGACGTGCGCCGAGGCCTGCGCCGCTTGGAGAGCGCGTCTTCCTCTATGCGGTCGGGGTCGTACGCCTCCGGGGCGCTGGAGCGCCGCCTCGCGCGCGCGGGCGCGGCCTCGCGCCACTCCTCGTCGTACTCCCCCTCGCCCGCCCGGGCCGCCTCGACGGCCCCGTCGTCGTGCACGACGCCGAGCCGCACGCCGAGCAGGCGCAGCCGCTGCGGGATCGCGTTGACGGGCGTCGCGGTGACGACCAGGAGGCCGAAGACGGTGAGCAGCACCAGCAGCGGGACGGCAAGCACCTCGGTCATCGTGAAGGTCAGCGGCGTCGCCGCGGCCCAGCCGATGAGCCCGCCCGCGTCCCTTATGGCCTGCATGCCGTCGTCCCGCGCGGGCGAACCGCACGCGATGTGCACCTGGCCGAGCACGCCGACGACGAGCGCCGACAGGCCGATGACGATCCGCCCGTTGGCCTCGGGCTTCTCGGGGTGCCGGATGAGCCGTACCGCGATGCCACCGAGCAGCAGGGGCACCAGCAGGTCGAGCCGGCCGAACGCGCCGGTGACGAGCATCTCGACGAGATCGCCGACAGGACCGCGCAGATTCGACCAGGTGCCGGCGGCGCAGATCAGCGCGACGCCGAGCAGCAGCAAAGCGAGACCGTCCTTGCGGTGCGCGGGGTCGAGCCCCTTCGCGCCGCGCCCTATGCCGCGGAACATGGCTCCTACGCTGTGCGCGACGCCGAGCCACAGGGCGCGCACGAGTTTGTACAGGCCGCCTGTGGGATTGGGCGCCGGCTTCGGTGCGGGCTTCTTCGCCGCCGCCTTCTTGGCAGGAGCCTTTTTGGCGGCTGCCTTCTTGGCGGGGGCCTTCTTCGCCGGAGCCTTGGTCGGCGCGGCCGCCTTCTTCGCGGGCGTCTTCTTGGCTGCGGGACGTGAGGCCATAGGTGCGAGGTTACCGGGGGAGACGACTGTGGACACGTGCGCCCGGCGCATCACCCGTAAGTGTCGCGAACTGATGGGCCGTGAACTGACGGGACTTCAAAGCCCGGTCAGCGCCTCAGTTCTGCGAGGGCAGGGTGGGTGAGCCGCTGCCGGTCCCGGGTTCCAGAGCGTCAAGAGCTCTGCGCAGCCCGGTGAGTTTGCGCTCCAGGTGGGCCGCGGTGGCCACCGCGGCCGCGTCCGCCGACTCGTCGTCGAGCTGCTTGGACAGCGCCTCGGCCTGCTCCTCGACGGCGGCGAGGCGGGCCGAGAGCTCGGCGAGCAGCCCCGCGGGCTCCTTCGTGTCGCCCACGGCCTTGCCGCCGCCCTCCAGCTGGAGGCGCAGCAGGGCCGCCTGCTCACGGAGTTGGCAGTTCTTCATGTACAGCTCGACGAAGACCGAGACCTTCGCGCGCAGCACCCACGGGTCGAACGGCTTGGAGATGTAGTCGACCGCTCCCGCCGCGTAACCGCGGAAGGTGTGGTGCGGGCCGTGATTGATCGCGGTGAGGAAGATGATCGGGATGTCCCGTGTCCGCTCCCGGCGCTTGATGTGCGCAGCGGTTTCGAAACCGTCCATTCCCGGCATCTGAACGTCCAGCAGAATGACCGCGAAATCGTCCGTGAGCAGCGCCTTGAGCGCTTCCTCCCCGGACGATGCCCGAACCAGCGTCTGATCGAGCGCGGAGAGGATGGCCTCCAGCGCCAGCAGATTCTCCGGCCGATCATCGACCAGGAGGATCTTGGCCTTCTGCACCATGGCCCGCCCTCCTCGCCCCGGCATGGGGCCGCCCCTGTCCGCAGGACTCGGGGAGGCTCCGTTCGCCGCCCCGGGGGTCGACTCCCTTGCGTCGCCCGTCCTTGTGCCGGTCATGGTAGCCGCACCCCGCCTGTCGCCACACCCTGTCACCGCGATGTCACTGTGCACGTAGCAGAAACGTAGCGGGAGACCAGAAGGTTCCCCGAATACCGCGGTTCTACACGGCTTCGGCCACACTCAGTCAGCAACTCCGCGTGAATATTCCGGTTTCCGGTCACTCACCGCGCATCCACTGCTCCATCACAGAGAGCAGATGGTCGGGATCGACCGGCTTCGTGACGTAGTCGGACGCACCGGACTCGATCGCCTTCTCCCGGTCGCCCTTCATCGCCTTCGCGGTGAGGGCGATGATCGGCAGACCGGCGAACTGCGGCATCCGCCGGATCGCCGTCGTCGTCGCGTAGCCGTCCATCTCCGGCATCATGATGTCCATCAGCACGACCGTCACATCGTCGTGCTGCTCAAGGACTTCGATGCCCTCGCGGCCGTTCTCCGCATACAGGACCGACAGACCGTGCTGCTCCAGGACGCTGGTGAGCGCGAAGACGTTACGGATGTCGTCGTCGACGATGAGGACCTTCTCGCCGCCGAACTGGAACTGGCGGCGCGGCGTCGGCGCACTCTGCTCCGCCGCTCCTTCCCACTGCTCCTCCGCGCGCTCCTGAGCGGGCGCCGGCTGGCCCGGCAGCCCGGTCCTCGGCTCGGCCGACGGAAGGTGCCTGCGCCGGCGCCTGAAGAGCGCGGCCGCACCGTTCTGCGTCTCCTGGTACGACTTCACCTCCGCCGGCGTCTCCACGTCCACGCGCTCCGGCGCCGCGTCGAGCGCGAGCGGCTGACCCGGCTCGATGGTCGGGGCGAGCTGCGCGTAGCCCTGCGGCGGCAGCTCGCTCGGGTGCAGCGGCAGGTAGAGCGTGAACGTCGAGCCACGCCCGGGCTCGCTCTGGGCGTGGATCTCGCCGCCCAACAGGCGGGCGATCTCCCGGCTGATGGACAGACCGAGGCCGGTGCCGCCGTACTTGCGGCTGGTCGTACCGTCCGCCTGCTTGAACGCCTCGAAGATGACCCGCATCTTGCTGGCCGCGATCCCGATGCCGGTGTCGGTCACCGAGAAGGCGATCAGATCGGCGTCCGCCTCCCGCAACGACCCTGCTTCCAGGAGCTGTTCACGGATCGCGTTCGGTACGTCGTTCCCCGCGGGCCTGATGACGAGTTCGACCGCGCCCGAGTCGGTGAACTTCACCGCGTTGGAGAGCAGGTTGCGCAGCACCTGAAGGAGGCGCTGTTCGTCGGTGTGCAACGTAGTGGGCAGTTCCGGCGACACCCTGACGGAGAAGTCGAGCTGCTTCTCCGCGGTCAGCGGCCTGAACGTCGCCTCTACGTAGTCGACGAGCTGCACCAGGGCGATGCGCGTCGGCGACACGTCCATCTTGCCCGCCTCGACCTTGGACAGGTCCAGGATGTCGTTGATCAGCTGGAGCAGGTCGGAGCCCGCTCCGTGGATCGTCTCGGCGAACTCGACCTGCTTGGGGGTGAGGTTCGCGTCGGCGTTGTCGGCGAGCAGCTTGGCGAGGATCAGCAACGAGTTGAGCGGCGTACGCAGCTCGTGCGACATGTTGGCGAGGAACTCGCTCTTGTAGCGCATCGATACGGCGAGCTGCTCGGCGCGCTCCTCCAGGACCTGCCGCGCCTCTTCGATCTCGGTGTTCTTCACCTCGATGTCGCGGTTCTGCTGAGCCAGCAGCTCGGCCTTCTCCTCCAGCTCGGCGTTGGACGCCTGGAGGGCCTTCTGCCGGTTCTCCAACTCGGCGGAGCGCTCACGGAGTTGCTCGGTCAGCTCCTGCGACTGCTTGAGCAGGACCTCGGTCTTCGTGTTGACGGAGATCGTGTTGACGCTCGTCGCGATCATCTCCGCGATCTGCCCCAGGAAGTCCTTCTGGATCTGTGTGAAGGGCGTGAAGGACGCCAGCTCGATCACGCCGAGCACCGTGCCCTCGAAGAGCACGGGGATCACGATGACCTGCGCGGGCGGCGCCTCCCCGAGGCCCGAGGCGATCTTCAGGTACCCACTGGGCGCGTTGTCGACAAGGATCGTGCGCTTCTCCTGGGCGGCGGTCCCGATGAGCGTCTCGCCGGGCCTGAAGGACGTCGGCATCGAGCCCATGGAGTAGCCGTAGCTGCCGAGCATGCGCAGTTCGTATGCGTCCTCGGGCGCCAACCCGGCGTCCGCCGCGTCGTCCAGCGGCATCGCCAGGAAGAACGCGCCGTGCTGCGCCGAGACCACCGGCGTCAGTTCGCTCATGATCAGGGAGGCCACGTCGTCGAGGTCGCGGCGGCCCTGCATCAGGCCCGAGATGCGGGCCAGGTTGCCCTTGAGCCAGTCCTGCTCCTCGTTGGCGATGGTGGTGTCGCGCAGGTTGGAGATCATCTTGTTGATGTTGTCCTGAAGGACCTGGATCTCGCCCGCGGCGTCGACATCGATCTTCAGGTTGAGGTCGCCGCGGGTCACCGCGGTGGCCACGGCCGCGATGGCACGCACCTGACGGGTCAGGTTCCCGGCCATCTCGTTCACGGACTCCGTCAGGTCGCGCCACGTGCCGTCGACGTCGCGCACCCGCGCCTGGCCGCCCAGCTGGCCTTCCGTGCCCACCTCGCGGGCCACCCTGGTGACCTGCTCGGCGAACGACGACAGCTGGTCGACCATCGTGTTGATCGTCGTCTTCAGTTCGAGGATCTCGCCGCGCGCGTCGATGTCGATCTTCTTGGTCAGGTCGCCCTTGGCGATGGCCGTCGTGACCATCGCGATGTTGCGGACCTGGCCGGTGAGGTTCGAGGCCATGCCGTTCACGGACTCGGTGAGGTCCTTCCACGTACCGGACACGCCGGGGACGCGGGCCTGGCCGCCGAGGATGCCGTCGGTGCCCACCTCGCGGGCCACCTTGGTGACCTGGTCGGCGAACGAACTCAGCGTCCGCACCATGGTGTTGAACGTGTCGGCGAGCTGCGCGACCTCGCCGCGCGCCTCGATCGTGACGGTACGGGTCAGGTCGCCGTTGGCCACGGCGGACGCCACCTGGGAGATGTTGCGCACCTGACTGGTCAGGTTGTTGGCCATCAGGTTGACGTTGTCGCTGAGTTCCTTCCAGATGCCGGTGACACCGGGAACCCTTGCCTGGCCGCCCAATTGGCCCTCGGTACCCACCTCACGGGCGACCCGGGTCACCTGCTCGGCGAAGCTCGACAGCTGGTCCACCATCGTGTTGACCGTGGTGACGAGTTCGAGGATCTCGCCCTTGGCGTCGACGGTGATCTTCTTGGAGAGGTCGCCGCGCGCTACAGCTGTAGTGACTTCGGCGATGTTGCGCACCTGAAGGGTGAGGTTGTTGGCCATCCCGTTCACGGACTGCGTCAGGTCCTTCCACGTACCCGACACACCCTGCACCTCGGCCTGACCGCCGAGGATGCCGTCCGTACCCACCTCGCGGGCCACTCGCGTCACCTGCTCGGCGAAGGCCGAGAGCTGGTCCACCATCGTGTTGAGGGTGTTCTTCAGCTCCAGGATCTCGCCGCGCGCGTCCACGTCGATCTTCTGCGACAGGTCACCCCGCGCCACCGCGGTCGCGACCTGCGCGATGTTGCGCACCTGCGCCGTGAGGTTGCCGGCCATGCCGTTCACGGAGTCCGTGAGGTCGCGCCACACACCGGCGACGCCGGGCACCTGCGCCTGCCCGCCCAGGCGGCCTTCGGTGCCCACCTCGCGGGCCACCCGGGTCACCTGGTCGGCGAAGGCCGACAGCTGATCGACCATCGTGTTGATGGTGTTCTTCAGCTCCAGGATCTCGCCGCGCGCGTCCACGTCGATCTTCTGCGACAGGTCACCGCGCGCTACAGCTGTGGTGACCTGAGCGATCTGACGCACCTGTGAAGTCAGGTTCCCCGCCATGAAGTTGACGGAGTCGGTGAGCTCCTTCCACGTACCGCTCACACCGTCCACACGGGCCTGACCGCCGAGGCGGCCCTCCGTGCCCACGTCGCGCGCCATACGGGTCACCTGGTCGGCGAAGCTCGACAGCTGGTCCACCATCGTGTTCACGGTGTTCTTCAGCTGGAGCATCTCGCCGGAGACGTCGACGGTGACCTTCTGCGACAGGTCACCGTTCGCCACCGCCGTCGTCACCTGCGCGATGTTGCGCACCTGACCGGTGAGGTTGCGGAAAGCCGTGTTCACAGAGTCGGTGAGGTCCTTCCAGGTGCCGGCGGCCCCCACCACCAGCGCCTGGCCGCCCAGCTCACCTTCGACCCCGATCTCCCGCGCCACACGCGTGACTTCGGAACCGAAGGCCGACAGCTGGTCCACCATCGTGTTGACGGTGTTCTTCAACTCCAGCATCTCACCGGCGACATCGACGGTGACCTTCTGCGACAGGTCACCGTTCGCCACCGCCGTGGTGACGGTCGCGATGTCCCGCACCTGAGTGGTGAGGTTGCGGAACACCGTGTTGACGGAGTCCGTCAGGTCCTTCCAGGTGCCGGCCGCGCCCGGCACATTGGCCTGCCCGCCCAGCTGCCCCTCGGCCCCGACCTCGTTGGCGACGCGCGTGACCTCGTCCGCGAACGTCCGCAGCGTCTCCGTCATCTGGTTGATGGTTTCCGCGAGCTGCGCGACCTCGCCGCGCGCCGACACCGTCACCTTCTGGGAGAGGTCGCCGCTCGCCACGGCCGTGGTGACCTGAGCGATCCCGCGCACCTGCGCCGTCAGATTGCCGGCCATGAGGTTCACCGAATCGGTGAGGTCCTTCCACACGCCGGCCACCCCGGGCACCTGCGCCTGCCCGCCGAGCTCACCCTCCGTGCCCACCTCACGGGCCACACGCGTGACCTCGGAGGAGAACGACGACAGCTGGTCCACCATCGTGTTCACGGTGTTCTTCAGCTCGAGCATCTCGCCCGCGACGTGAACCGTGACCTTCCGGGACAGATCGCCCTTCGCCACCGCGGTCGTGACGAGAGCAATGTCACGCACCTGAGCGGTGAGCCGGTACGCCATCGTATTGACGGAATCCGTGAGGTCTTTCCACGAACCGGACATTCCGCGTACGCGCGCCTGCCCGCCGAGCTTGCCCTCGGTGCCCACTTCGCTGGCCACGCGCGTGACCTCGTCGGCGAAGGTGGAGAGCTGGTCGACCAGGTTGTTGACGGTCCGCCCGACCTTCAGGAACTCGCCCCGCAGCGGATGCCCGGTCCCTTCCGGCACCTGCGCACGCAGCTCCATGCGCGGCGACAGATCGCCCTCGGCGACCGCGGTGAGCACCCGGCCGACCTCGGAGACCGGTCGTACGAGATCGTCGACGAGCGCGTTCGAGGCGTTGATGGCGGCGGCCCACGAGCCCTCGCAGGCGCCGGTCTCAAGGCGCTCGGTGAGCTTGCCCTCCCGGCCGACCATGCGCCGCACACGCGACAACTCGCCGGTCAGGTGCAGATTCCGGTCGGCCACCTCGTTGAACACGGCCGCGATCTCCGACATCACGCCGTCGCCGTTGACCGTGAGCCGTTTGCGGAAATTGCCGTCCCGCATCGCGACGAGTCCGGCGAGCAGCCTGTTCAGCGCCGCAGTGTCCACGTTTGTCGTGCCATTACGTGACTTGCGCTGTTTAGTCAGGGACTGTCCGCCTTCCGCGCGCGCCTTCTTGCTCCGCGTCGCTGCGCCAGACTCCACTGTGTCCCTCCCGCAGGGGTCGACCTGTACTGCTCGGGTTGCTCGGGTTCGCTTCTACCGTCGCATCGTCGATTCGATGCGTTTCTCTCCGGAAGCTTGCCCAGTGTTTCACCATGGCTGAACCAGGCCATAACAGTTCGGCAGCTTCGCACACCGTCCGCACACCCTCCGGGCGGAAACACAGACGACCGGCATCCGCATGGACGGCGAAGGTAAGTAACCTTGCATGCGGCTGTCCACCCACCCCGGTCCGCCCGGCCTGGGCGGTGGCGAGAAACGAGCGGGCATCGGAGGGGCGGCCGAGACATGGGTACGGGAGACCTGGGCCTCGACACTCGGACAACGAGTACAACTCGTACAGGGAGTTCTGTGATCACCGCGCGCGCGGCTGCCACCTTCGAACCGGTCGGACGATCCGTCGCGACCGCCCGCTCCTTCGTGCGCGACACCCTCCAGGGGTGGGGTCATGCCGACATCATCGACGACGCGGTGGTCCTGACCAGCGAACTCGTGACAAATGCCGTGGTTCACGCGGGCACATCCGCGGAGGTTCTGTGTCTGCGCGGTGACGACCACGTCCGTATCGAGGTCTCCGACCGCTATCCGGAGCGCGAGATCCCGATCCAGTCCTCCGCGATCAACATGGGCAGCCCCGACCGCGAGGGCGGCCGCGGCCTCCAGCTGTGCGCGGCGCTCGCCGGCCGCTGGGGCGTCGACTATTCGGCCACGCACAAGCTCGTCTGGTTCCAACTCGACCTGCCCGAGCGCTCGGTGGGCACCCGCGCCGCGGGCCCCGCGCTCCCCACGGACCTCCTGCCGCTCGCCGAGGACCACGTCCGCGTCGCGGTCGTCCAGATCGACAAGACCGGCGCGATCACGTCGTGGAACGAGGACGCTGAGCACCTCTTCGGTTACTCCGCCGAACTCGTCACCGGCAAGCCCCTCACCGACTTCGCGGCCTGGCCGCACACCCCCGGCACCAGCACGGGCATCGTCGACGCCCTCCGGCTCTCCCGCTGGGAGGGCAGCTACGGCATCCGTGGCGCGAACGGCCGGGTCTCCCCGGTCTACGCCTCCCACCTGCGCGTCCGCGACACCGACGGCGAGCCGTCCACCGTCTGTCTTCTCGTACGGGACCACGAGCGCGCCGTCCTCCAGACGCCGCTGCGCGGCCCGGCGCCCGACTCCGCGGGGCACTCGGACAGCCAGGGCGCGGACCCCTTCGAGGTCTTCATCGGCTCACCGGCCCCCGACGACCTCGACGGCCTCCTCCAGCGCACGGTCGAGCGCGCCCGCGACATGCTCGACGGCGACTCCGCGTTCCTGCTCCTGGCGACGGACGACGAGACGGAGCTCGAGGTCCGCGCCTCGACCGGCCTCCCCTCGGCCCGCCAGCGCTTCGCCCGCGTCCCCGTCGAGGTCGGCCCCGGCCGCTACGGCTCCGCGCGGATGCCCGCCGTCCACGAGGACCTGACCCAAGTCCCGGGCGCCGTACCGCTGTTGAACGGCACAGGCATGCGCTCCGTGGTGACGGTCCCCCTCAAGGTCGAGGGCCGCCTGACCGGCTCCCTCGGCGTCGCGGCCGAAGCCCCCGACCGCTACTCGAACGAAGAGGCCCTGCGCCTGCAGTTCGCGGCCGACCGCATCGCCCTCGCCGTCGAGTCGGCCCGCCTCGGCGAACTCGAAAAGCTCCGCCGCGGCTCCCTCAGCTTCCTCGTCGAGGCCTCCGACCTCCTGGCCGGCACCCTCGACCGGGACCAGACCCTGGCACTCATGGCCCAGATGACGGTCCCCACCCTGGCCACGTGGTGCGCGGTCTACACGATCGCCGACCAGGCCTCGGAGCCGTACCTCTCCTACGTCCTGCACGAGGACGAGGAGCGCATCGACGGCCTCAAGGCCCTCCTCTCCAAGATCGCTCCCCCGGATCCGGTGCCGACGCCGGGCGCCCGCGTCTGGCCGGCCCCCGCGGAGGCCGCGCACCAAGCAGCACTCCGTACGTCCATGCGCAGCCTGGGCCTCGGCGAACCGGCCAGTGTCAGCTCGGGCATCGGCACGACGCTCCAGACGGCGTCGGCCGTCGGCGGCGAGACCGTGGTCCTTCCCCTGGTGGCCCGCAACCGTGTCATCGGCATGCTCACGCTCGGCAAGCCCACGGACGAGCACTTCCGCCAGGAAATCCTGGAGCTGGCCGAGGACTTGAGCCGCCGAGCGGCCCTCGCCCTCGACAACGCGCGCCTCTACTCGGAGCGCATGGCGATCAGCCAGTCCCTCCAGCGCAGCCTCCTCCCCCCGGAGCTCCCGGACGTCCCCGGCGTCGAGGTCGAGGTCATCTACCGGGCGGCCGGCGAGGGCAACGAGGTGGGCGGCGACTTCTACGACCTCTTCCCGATCCGCGACGGCGCGTACGGCTTCGCCATCGGCGACGTCTGCGGCACGGGCCCGGAGGCGGCCGCCGTGACGGGCCTCGCCCGCCACGCCCTGCGCCTCCTCGCCCGCGAAGGCTTCGGTGGCCCGGCAGTCCTGGAACGACTCAACGCGGCGATCCTCGACGAAGGCGCCCGCAGCCGCTTCCTCACCCTGCTCTACGGGGAGTTGTGGCCGCAGGAGGACGGCTCGGCCATCCTGAAGATGGTCTGCGCGGGCCACCCGCTCCCCCTGCGCCTGCGCCAGGACGGCACGGTCGTCCCGTTCGCGGAGCCGCAGCCGCTCCTCGGCGTCATGGACGACCTGGAGCTGTACGAGCAGACGATGACACTCGACCCGGGCGACGTCCTGCTCTGTGTCACGGACGGCATCACCGAGCGCCGCGAGGGCAGCCGCATGCTCGGCGACGACGGCCTCGCCGAAGTCCTCTCCACCTGTACGGGCCTGACGGCCGGTGCGGTGGCCGCTCGCATCATGCGCGCGGTGGAGCGCTTCGCCGCTGACGCCCCGTCCGACGACATGGCGATCCTGACGATGCGCGTCCCTGGCCTGCACCACGACTGAGCCCGAGAGGGGCGGGGGCAACGAAAAAGGCCCCCGCCCGATCAGGGCGGAGGCCTCAATTCCCGAGCCCCCAAGCGGAATCGAACCGCTGACCTTCTCCTTACCATGGAGACGCTCTACCGACTGAGCTATAGGGGCCGGTCGCTTTCGGGGTTTCCCCCGCAGCAACGAGTTCAATAATACCTGAAGTTCAGGCCCTGCCGAACCGTCCTCAGAAGGCGGGTTGCAGCAATCCGCCCAGCGCATTGCAGGTCGTCACGAGCCGCTGCAATTGCCGCCGCGACATGTGGGCGTCCACCGGCAGAGCCAGCGTCTCGTCGGCGGCCCGCTCGGTCTCGGGCAGCACCACGTCGCGCCGGAACGCAGGCATTCTGTGCACCGGCGTCTTCACGGGCACGCTGCACTCAACTCCCTTGCCCCGCAACACGCGAGCAAAGGCGTCCCGGTCCGGCCGCCCGTTCCCGGGCACCCGCACCACGTACTGCTGATACGTGTGCCCGGCGTGCCCGGCCGGCGTCCGTACGCCATTGAGCCGCCCGCTCAAGTACGCGGCGTGAGCCCGCCTTTGAGCGATGTCGTCGTACGACTTCTCGGACTCGCCCTGCTCAAGCACCAGCAGCCCGTGCCGCTGCCCGAGCTCCCGCAGCCGTACGACATCGGCCGCGTGCCCGAAGCGGTGCACGGCGACGACAGCAGCGGTCCGCTCCGTCACGCAGGCGGCGACGTGGACGGGATCGATGCAGTACGTATCCGGGTCGATGTCCGCGAAGACGGGCGCGGCCCCGGCCCGTGTGACCGCCTCGGCCAACTCGGCGTGCCCGTAAGCCGGCACGATCACTTCATCTCCGGCGCCGACACCCGCGGCCTGCAGCATTGCAACTGTGCCCATGGCCTGGATGTTGGTGGCACAACGTGAACGAGAAGTGACGCACAACAAAAAAGAGCTGGTCCCTGAACCAAAAGGTTCAGGGACCAGCTCTTTATCTAAAGATAGTTCGGCGGCGTCCTACTCTCCCACAGGGTCCCCCCTGCAGTACCATCGGCGCTGTAAGGCTTAGCTTCCGGGTTCGGAATGTAACCGGGCGTTT